>JAXISQ010000043.1:0-9291 GCA_034680505.1 Noviherbaspirillum sp. | reverse complement strand
GCAATCACTTCCGCACCTAATTCATGAAACACATCAGGCGCAATGTGATAAGCCGCGCCATGTGCGCAGTCAACTACAATTTTTAATCCACGCAAATCTAATTCATTAGGAAACGTGCTCTTACAAAATTCTATATAACGCCCACGTGCATCATCGAGACGTTTTGCTTTACCTAGTTTTTCTGATGACACACAAGACATAGGTTGCGCAAGTTGCGCTTCTATCGCTAATTCAACTGCATCGGGTAGTTTGTTACCTGAGGCTGAAAAAAACTTTATACCGTTATCTTGAAATAGATTATGCGATGCTGAAATCACGACGCCTGCAGATAAACGTAATGCACGCGTGAGATAAGCGACTGCAGGTGTTGGTACAGGACCAGCCAACATCACATCAACACCCGCTGCTGCAAAGCCTGCTTCTAAAGCAGCTTCCAACATATAGCCAGAAATACGTGTGTCTTTACCTATTAGCACAGCAGGTCTGCTTGTTGCACTCAGCGCGCTCTGCTCTGTTTGCGCTAATACCTTACCGGCTGCGTAACCTAGTCGCATTACAAAATCAGGGGTAATCGGTGCAGTGCCTACACGACCTCGAATTCCATCAGTACCAAAATATTGTCTAGTCATTGTTTTTAATTTTTATGCTTACTATTTGAAAAAAATTCTAGATTATTTATTCTTGATCAGACCAAAAGAATAAACATTTTTTATACAGCCTCAACAGCTTGCCACACTTTAAGTGCATCAACCGTTTCCGCCACATCATGCACACGCACAATCCGCGCTCCATGTTTAACCGCTGCCAATGCAGCTGCCAAACTCCCTGCTAAGCGCTGCTCAACTGGTTTGCCAGTTATTTGACCAATCATACTTTTACGAGAAAGCCCAGCCAACACAGGTAATCTTAATGTAGTTTGCATGAGCTCTATGTTGGTGAGCAAATCTAGATTGTGCTGCAATGTCTTACCAAAGCCAAAACCAGGATCGATACATAGTCGGTTTCTCGCTATGTCTAGCGACTCTGCTGCTGCAACGCGCTTAGCCAAAAATGTTGAAACCTCAGTAACCACATCTACATAATGAGGATGATGTTGCATAGTTTGTGGCTCGCCTTGCATGTGCATGATACACAAGCCGCAATCACTATCGCTGACTGCTTGTAAGCTATCCTCGTGTCGAAAACCTTCTACATCATTAATCATATCAATACCTGCTGCTATTGCTTCGCGCATAACTATGGATCTGCGGGTATCTAAGGACAACGGTTTGCCGCAATCACGTAAAGCATAAATCACTGGCATGACGCGACTTAATTCTTCTTCAACTGATATGGGTGGTGATCCAGGCCGTGTTGATTCACCACCGATATCAATGATGTCTACACCTTCAGCAATCATGTTCTCTGCATGTGTGATCGCCAAATCTAAACTGGCATGTAAACCACCATCAGAAAAAGAATCCGGTGTGACATTCAACACACCCATGACTAAAGGTCGAAAATTATCACCTGACATTTTGAGTCGGTAGCGACCACAAATCAAATCATCAATCGTATTTTTGGATGCCATCTTGCTTGCTTAATACTCGCTATCAAAGCGAGGGATCACAAAGAAAAAGGGCGAGGATTACTCCTCACCCTATTCATCTTGCCAGCACGAAGCCAGCTAACAACGTTATGCAGGTGCAGTAGCAGGTTCCACACCACCGCCAGTCGAGCCAT
Source organism: Noviherbaspirillum sp. (assembly GCA_034680505.1). Lineage (GTDB taxonomy): Bacteria > Pseudomonadota > Gammaproteobacteria > Burkholderiales > Burkholderiaceae_D > Pernthalerella. The sequence continues at coordinate 7,569 of JAXISQ010000043.1, read as the reverse complement.
CACTTGGACGCGCAGGTGGTGATCCTGCTTTAGGAGGACGTGGATCACGACCTTCCATAATGTCATTGATTTGATCAGCATCGATGGTTTCCCATTCAAGCAAACTCTTCGCCATCAATTCGACTTTGTCACGATTACGTTCTAAGAGACTACGCGACATAGCGTATTGTTGATCAAGAATGCTACGAATTTCATTGTCCACTTTTTGTTGCGTAGCTTCAGACACAGTCTTAGATGACATACGACCAAAATAAGAATCTTGATCGGTGTCTTCATACACCATCGTTCCCAATGATTCAGACATACCAAAACGCGTCACCATGGCACGCGCAAGTTTGGTTGCACGTTCAAAGTCATTTGATGCGCCGGTCGACATTTGATTCATAAAGATTTCTTCAGCAATACGACCACCAAATAAAATCGCAATGTCTTCTAACATTTTGTCTTTGTACATATTCACACGATCATGCTCTGGTAATTGCCAAGTCAGACCTAGCGCCATACCACGCGGCATGATGGTGACTTTATGTACTGGATCAGCTTTAGGTAATAACTTAGCCACGACTGCGTGACCTGATTCGTGATACGCCGTGTTACGACGTTCATCTTCACGCATGACTGCTGATTTGCGTTCAGGTCCCATCACTATCTTGTCTTTAGCATCTTCGAAATCCTGCATCTCTACCAAGCGTTTGTTACGACGCGCAGCAAACAAAGCCGATTCATTCACTAGATTTGCTAAGTCAGCACCAGAGAATCCAGGAGTACCACGCGCTAAGACATCTGCTCTTACATCAGGAGCAATCGGTACTTTGCGCATATGCACAGTCAAAATTTGTTCGCGACCACGAATGTCTGGCAAGCCTACGATCACTTGACGATCAAAACGACCTGGACGTAATAGCGCTTTGTCGAGTACATCAGAACGATTGGTAGCGGCAATCACAATCACACCTGCATTCGCTTCAAAACCATCCATCTCAACCAGCAATTGATTCAGTGTTTGTTCACGTTCATCATTACCACCGCCCATACCTGCACCACGATGACGACCCACTGCATCAATCTCATCAATGAAGATAATGCAAGGTGCATGTTTTTTTGCATTCTCAAACATGTCACGTACACGGGAAGCACCCACACCGACAAACATTTCAACAAAGTCAGAACCTGAAATAGTGAAGAACGGTACTTTAGCTTCGCCTGCAATAGCACGTGCTAATAAAGTTTTACCAGTTCCAGGAGGGCCGACCATTAAAACGCCACGTGGAATGCGTCCACCCAGCTTTTGGAATTTAGTTGGATCACGCAGAAAATCGACGAGCTCAGATACTTCTTCTTTCGCTTCATCGCAACCAGCCACATCCGCAAAGGTCACAGCGTTTTGGTTTTCATCCAACATACGTGCTTTGGATTTACCAAAGGAGAATGCACCGCCCTTACCACCGCCCTGCATTTGACGCATGAAGAATATCCATACGCCGATTAACAACAGCATAGGGAACCACGAAATAAAAATCTGAGAAAGGAAAGAAGGAGGTTCAGGTTGCTTGACATCGAATTTGACGCCATTGTTAACCAGATCGCCAATCAAACCACGATCCAAGTTCGTCGTGGTTGCTTTGATTTTCTTACCATCATTGGTAATAGCGACGATGGTTCTGTCCTCAATGGTGGCTTCACGAATGCGCTGCGCTTTGACTTCATCGAGAAAGTCAGAATACGGGATAGGCGTGGCTCCGCCTGCGATGCCGCGATCGTCAAACTGTTTAAAAACAGTAAACATCACGAGGGCAATCACAACCCAAATGGCTGCCTTAGAAAACATATTATTCACGAACGCTCCTTAAATCGAACCCGCTATTAGCTGGTGATAAATTTTACTCGCATTAAACCAGCCTTGCTAGAACTGATATCAGGCTAAAACCCTGATTTTTCAAGCCTAAATATGTAACATCGTAGAGATTCAGAGAGGATTTTTTAAACCCCGCCCCAATAGGAAGGTTTCAGAGGATTTATCGCGGCTAGCCTTAGGCTTTTTGTGGGAAACCTGCTTAAACTCTAGCCTGAATTTTTCTACAATTTGAGTATAACCACTTCCATTAAAACATTTGACGAGCAAACTGCCCGAAGGTTTCATATGGGCGCGACTAAAATCTATTGCCAAATCGATTATATCTTCCATCCTTGCCGCATCAGTTGCTGCAATACCCGATAAATTCGGCGCCATATCCGACAAAACTAAATCCACCTTCTGGCCTTCTAATACCTTCTCTAGCTGGTTTAGAGCTTCCTGCTCCCTAAAGTCGCCAAGAATGAAATGCACATCGGCGATAGGCTCCATAGGCAGCATGTCCAATCCAACAATAATGCCCTTAATTCCGCCACCTTCTTTGCCGGCTAATTTGCGGCGCACATATTGCGACCAGCTACCAGGAGTGCAGCCAAGATCGACAATAATCTGTCCAGGCTTGATTAAATGTTCAGATTCATCAATCTCCAACAGCTTGTAAGCAGCGCGCGCACGATAGCCTTCGCGCTGCGCTAGCTTCACATAGGGATCATTAATGTGATCATGCAACCAGCTCTTATTGAGTTTGTTCTTAGCCATTCACGTAGAATACCGGTTTTGAAGGACATCCATGCTGAAACTCTCTCCTGCGCAACGCAGCGCATTACGTTCCGAGGCACACGCCCTCTCTCCTGTTGTCATCATTGGTGACAGTGGGATGACCCCTGCCGTCATGAAAGAAATTGATCTGAGTCTGAATGCGCACGGTTTAATCAAAGTGCGTGTGTTTGGCGATGACCGCGAACAGCGTATCCAGTTTTTAGACACGATTTGTGCTGAACTTGATGCAGCACCTATACAGCATATAGGTAAATTACTTGTTCTGTATCGCCCTAAAAAAGAAATCGAGAAAGAATCTGAAGGCACACGCGGTAAAGGCATGCGTAAAGTCACCATTTATAAAGCCAGCGCCACACGCAAAGTGAATGTGCAAAAGGTTATGGTTAAAGGAAATGAACGTGTCACCGCAGGCGGGAATATCAAACGCGCGAAAGTCAGACAGATCAGCAAAAAGAAAAACGCATTAGGGAAATAATCAAAGCTATTGGTTTGAATTTTTCACAAAATTAAATACATCTTCCGATACCCCGTAGGTACGATTAGCGAAGCGTAATCGTACGCTTTATTCAAAATGGCTTGACGTACGATTACGCTTCGCTAATCGTACCTACCAAATCAGAGATTTACCAAACTCAAACTAGCTTTTACGTATTTTTAAGACCAGTACTAATGCAAGCACGCTTTGCAACAAGTAAATCAAACTCGCTACGCCATGCAAGATTCCAAATTGGTTACGTGCTGCACCTTCCAATACACCGGAAGGTCCTGCTGCTTCTCGCAATGCAGCCATCCATGGTTGCAATCCAAAATAACCCACTACGACACACAACAACATCAACAAGATCAAACGTAGCAAACTGCGGCGCTCACGTGATGCATCATCAAACACAATCATTGCTAATAACAGCAGCCCACAAACCACCGACAACCACGCTTCAATTCTAAAAATACTTCCTGCAATCGTGCCCGCTAATTTTCGATCAGATAAAGTAGTGAATAAAACAGGAGCCACCACATAGCCAACTGTCCATAAGCTACCTACCCAAAAGGTCGTCACAATTAGACGCGCTGCCGAAATAAAGCGCCACAGCACAGAACCACGCATTAGATGTACTGCACTTTAAGAATTTCATATTCACGCGGACCACTCGGTGCCTGCACCTCCACCACATCACCCGCGAATTTACCTATCAATGCACGTGCAATCGGCGAAGTGATCGAAACTTTTTTCTCTTTCAAATCAGCTTCATCCGTGCCCACAATTTGATAAGTCACATGATCGCCACTTTCCAGATCTTCTAGCGTCACAGTTGCAGCGAACACAACACGACCTTCTGCATCCAATAATTTTGGATCGATAATTTGCGCTGCACCAAGTTTGCCTTCTAGCTCAGCGATACGTCCTTCTATAAAACTTTGACGCTCTTTGGCAGCATCATATTCTGCGTTTTCAGAAAGATCGCCTTGCGCACGCGCTTCTGAAATTGCATTAATCACAGCTGGACGTTCTTTGGTTTTTAGACGATGCAGTTCATCTTTTAACAACTGCGCACCATGTACGGTAATAGGGACTGAGTTCATAGGATTAAATTTGATAAGTATAAAAACCACAGAGGTCGCTGAAGCGACCTCTGTAACCTTGTTAGATCATAGGATTAGTGTAGACCATCTATAAAAATCCGACTAGCACCTGTTGCAAGATACAACAATGCCAACCACTTGCCACACTAGGATTTTAATGCAGGGTTTGATGCAAGCCCTGCAAGTCATACACATGCAATTCATTCAAGTGCGCCATACCCTCCACAGCAGCCTCAGCTCCGGCAATGGTGGTGTAAGTTGTCACACGCGCGGCCAAAGCCGAAGTGCGGATGGTGCGCGAATCATGAATCGCTGTGCGTTTTTCTTCCACCGTGTTGATGACTAAAGCAATTTCATTATTTTTAATCATATCCACCACATGCGGCCTACCTTCGGCAACTTTATTCACTGTTGCAACCGGAATACCTGCTGCCGCAATTGCTGCTGCAGTGCCCTTAGTCGCCACCACTGAAAAACCCATGCCTAGTAAATCTTTAGCAACTTGCACGGCACGTGGCTTGTCACTATTTTTCACTGACAAGAAAACTTTGCCAGAGGTAGGCAAACGTACACTCGCACCCAATTGCGATTTCACAAACGCCTCGCCAAAGGTACGACCCACACCCATCACTTCACCCGTGGATTTCATTTCAGGTCCAAGTATCGTATCCACACCTGGGAATTTCACGAACGGGAACACCGCTTCTTTCACGCTGAAATATTTTGGCACCACTTCAGCACCAATACCCTGACTGTCTAGCGATTGCCCCACCATACAACGCGCAGCAATTTTTGCCAGTTGTAGTCCTGTCGCTTTGGATACATAAGGCACAGTTCGCGAAGCACGTGGATTGACTTCTAATACATAGACCACATCTTCCATCTTGCCATCGACTTCGATTTGTTGAATAGCGAATTGCACATTCATCAAACCCACTACATTCAAACCTTTCGCCATCAGCGCAGTTTGATGTTTTAATTCATCGATAGTTTTTTGCGATAAAGAATATGGAGGCAAAGAACATGCAGAGTCACCGGAGTGCACACCCGCTTGTTCAATGTGTTCCATCACACCGCCTATGAAGGTGCGCTTACCGTCTGAAAGGCAATCCACATCGACTTCAATCGCATCATTTAAGAAACGATCCAGTAACACTGGCGAATCATGCGAAACCTTCACTGCTTCACGCATGTAGCGTTCTAGATCGCGTTGTTCATGCACGATCTCCATCGCACGCCCACCGAGTACATAAGATGGACGAACCACTAAGGGATAGCCTATCTCTTGCGCCAGACGCAAAGCATCTTCTTCTGTGCGCGCAGTGCGGTTAGGCGGCTGACGTAATTTCAATTCATGCAGCATTTTCTGAAAACGTTCGCGATCTTCAGCAGCATCAATCATATCTGGTGATGTACCAATGATAGGCACACCATTCGCTTCCAGATCTAATGCGAGCTTCAATGGTGTCTGACCGCCATATTGCACAATCACACCCAATGGCTTTTCTTTATCAACGATTTCCAATACATCTTCTAAAGTCAGCGGCTCAAAATACAAACGATCGGAAGTGTCGTAATCAGTCGAGACTGTTTCAGGATTACAGTTGACCATAATGGTTTCATAACCATCTTCACGCATAGCGAAAGCAGCATGCACACAGCAGTAATCAAATTCAATACCCTGACCAATACGATTTGGCCCGCCACCTAAGACCATAATTTTTTTACGATCCGTTGGATTCGATTCACATTCTTCTTCATAAGTTGAATACATATAAGCAGTGTCGGTCGCAAACTCACCGGCACAGGTATCAACACGTTTATAAACAGGACGCACATTCAAAGCATGGCGACGTTCACGTACTGCTTTATCTGTGGTTTTTAATAACTTGGCTAAACGTCGATCAGCAAAACCTTTTTTCTTCAAGTTGAGGAAAGTTGTTTTGTCGATCGCTTCTAATGATTGTTTTTCCAACCACAACTCAATATCAATGATTTCTTTGATTTGTACTAAGAACCAAGGATCAATATGTGTGAGTTGATGTACTTCTTCGATTGTGAAGCCTTGTGCAAATGCATCTCCCACATACCAGATACGTTCAGGGCCAGGCTCACCTAACTCTTCTTCTATCACTTCGCGGTCAGTGGTTTTTTCATTCATACCATCGACACCGACTTCTAATCCACGCAACGCTTTTTGAAAAGATTCTTGGAATGTACGACCTATCGCCATCACTTCACCCACCGATTTCATTTGTGTAGTGAGATGACTATCTGCGGCAGGGAATTTTTCAAATGCAAAACGAGGAATCTTGGTAACGACGTAATCTATTGATGGTTCAAAAGAAGCAGGCGTTGCACCACCTGTAATTTCATTACGTAATTCATCGAGCGTAAAACCGACTGCGAGTTTAGCTGCAACTTTAGCAATCGGGAAACCAGTTGCTTTTGATGCTAATGCAGATGAACGCGACACACGTGGGTTCATCTCAATCACAATCATGCGACCGTCTTGTGGGTTCACAGAAAACTGTACGTTCGATCCACCGGTATCAACACCAATCTCACGTAATACTGCGAGCGATGCATTACGCATGATTTGATATTCTTTATCTGTTAGCGTCTGCGCAGGGGCTACTGTGATTGAGTCACCGGTATGCACACCCATAGGATCAAGATTTTCAATGGAACAAACGATGATGCAGTTATCGTTCTTATCGCGAACGACTTCCATTTCATATTCTTTCCAACCCAACAGCGATTCTTCAATCAACAATTCATTGGTTGGCGATGCTTCTAAACCACGCTTACAAATTGCTTCAAATTCTTCTGCGTTATAGGCAATACCACCGCCGCTACCACCCATGGTGAATGAAGGACGAATAATGGTTGGGAAGCCAACTTGTTTTTGCACACCCCATGCTTCATCCATGGAGTGCGCAATACCAGAACGCGCAGAACCCAGACCGATTTTTGTCATCGCATCTTTGAACTTAGAACGATCTTCTGCTTTATCAATCGCTTCAGGTGTCGCGCCGATTAATTCGCATTTGTATTTTTCTAATACGCCATGCTTATGCAAATCTAACGCGCAATTCAATGCGGTTTGTCCACCCATAGTCGGCAAGATCGCATCTGGTTTTTCTTTTGCGATGATGCGCTCTAAAATTTGCCAAGTGATAGGCTCTATGTAAGTCACATCGGCCATCTCAGGATCGGTCATGATGGTGGCAGGATTACTGTTCACTAAAATGACTTTGTAACCTTCTTCACGCAGAGCTTTACAAGCCTGTGCGCCTGAATAATCAAACTCACAAGCCTGACCAATAATGATAGGACCAGCACCAATGATGAGT
>JAXISQ010000042.1:0-9354 GCA_034680505.1 Noviherbaspirillum sp. | reverse complement strand
TATTGGATCAGGCGCGCGCTCAAATTCCACACTGGATGGCAAGTTATTTACCTGAAAGCGCAGAGGCTTTGCAAGAGGCGTTAACGCATTGGCTGCGAGAACATGCTTCTGAAGCGAAGAACGTTGGTGAACAAGCAGGCAGATTAATCGTCCATTTAATAGTAGGTATGGTGATAGGTGGCTTAGCTGCTACACATAACACGACTCGTACAGAGGCATATCTGCCTTTAGCAAAAGCGCTTCATCAGCGCGTGGTTAATTTGCATCGCGCATTTAGACAAATCGTTTTTGCACAAGTGCGTATCGCAGCAATTAATACTTTATTTACTTCGCTGTTTTTAGCGGTTGCATTACCGATGGCAGGAATTCATCTTCCATTTATAAAAACTTTGATACTCATTACATTCTTAGCGGGATTGTTACCAGTGATTGGTAACTTAATATCTAATACAGTGATCGTGGTAGTGAGCTTGTCACAATCATTAACAATAGCAGTCGTTGCGCTGTTATTCCTTGTGACCATACATAAGTTAGAATATTTTTTAAATGCAAAAATTATAGGCACACAAATTAATGCAAGAGCATGGGAATTACTCTCTGCCATGCTTGTAATGGAATCGTTATTTGGTTTGCCCGGCGTAGTGGCTGCTCCAGTTTTTTATGCTTATATAAAAACAGAATTAGTTGCAGCGCATTTAGTTTAACGCTCAATGCGTCTGCGTAATCGTAGGTTCAGCATTTCAACAATAACTGAAAACGCCATCGCACTATAAATGTAACCTTTCGGTACATGGTGGCCAAAACTTTCAGCAATTAAGATCACGCCGATAGCCACCAAAAAAGCCAGTGCTAACATTTTGATTGTGGGATGAGCTGAAACAAATTTCCCTATTGCAGAAGCAAACACCATCATGAGACCAACTGAGGCAACAACCGCTGCTATCATCACAGCTACACTTTCGACCATGCCTACTGCAGTAATAATGGAATCTAAAGAAAAAACTAAATCAATTAAGATGATTTGAAAAATAATGCCTTTAAAACTCACGGCTGAACGCGCAGTATGTTCTTGTTGATTAGACTCCAGCGTTTCATGTATCTCACCTACACTTTTCCACAGTAAAAAAAGTCCGCCAAATAACAAAACTAAATCACGCCCTGAGAAGCCTTGACCGAGGATAGTGATGATGGGGGTGGTGAGACCGACTATCCAAGCTAGCGTAAGCAATAACGCAATACGCATAAACATCGCTAAGAATAATCCCAACTTTCTAGCAACTTCTTTTTGTTGAGCCGGTAATTTATCAACGAGGATAGAAATAAAAATAATATTGTCTATGCCTAGCACTAATTCAAGAGCGGTGAGTGTGAAAAATGCCATCCACGCTTGAGGATCACTTAATAATTCCAGCATCAGAAAAACCCCATAAAAAACAATTACAACTGCAGTCGAAAAGCTAAAAAATTAATCAATATTATCAGTAAACAGAAATAAAAAAGCCGGCAAATGCCGGCTTTGAAACAACAAGAGTAAAAAATTAATACAAACTACTTATCCAGTGCGCAAGATTAACCATGTCATCTTCAGACAAGGTTTGCGCTAAGCTTGTCATATTACCTGCATCATTGTTACGTTCGCGCGCTTTAAAATTCTTTAATTGCGCGATGATGTAATCAGGATGTTGACCAGCTAAACGTGGAATTTCATTTTGTCCCGACATACCACCCATATGACACATAGCGCACAATGATTCTTCAGCTTTAGCCGCGCCAGCTTTAATGCGTTGTGGGTCAGATTTAAAATTATTCTTAGCCTGTTTCTGAGCGTTGAAATAAGACGCCATATCAAGCATATCTTCTTTAGACAAGTTCATTGCCATAGGCGACATTAATGCATTCTTACGACGACCTTCTTTGTAGTCTTTTAACTGCAAATAAATATAACGAGCATTTTGACCTGCGAGTGCTGGAAACATAGGCGCTACAGGATTGCCATCAGCACCGTGGCATGCTGCACATGCTTCTGCTTTCTTTTTGCCAGCTTCAATATCTTGTGCCTGAGCGTTAAACGCGAGACAGCATAATGCGATAAATAAGGTGAAAAAAACTCTAGCTTTCATGATTCATGCCTATAGCTATTCAATTTAATGGATTAGGGGATAAAAAAGAGGCTGCCGTAAGGCAGCCTCTTTCAGTTTAAAGCAAAATTACAGTGCGAATACAAACACGCTATTACCGCGTTTGAAATCAAGCTGTGAATTACCGCCAGCTGCAACAGCAATGTACTGCTTGCCATCTACAGTGTAGGAAGTAGGTGGAGCATTAACGCCTGCGCCACATTGGTATTGCCATAAGACTTTACCTGTTTTTGCGTCATAGGCTTTTAACCAACCATTACCTTCACCAGCAAAAACTAGATCACCAGCAGTAGCCAACACACCACCGATCATTGGTTGTGGTGTACGTGCTTTCCATGCAATCTTGCCAGTGTCGAGGTTAACTGCAGTAACGTTACCGAACTGCTCTTCACCAGGAACGTTTTTGAACGCGCCACCCAACCACAGCTTGCCGCCTGGATAAGCAGAAGCTTCAACGTGGTAAGTCATAGGCTGTTCAAGGTTAGCAGCGAAAGCCAAACGCAGGTTTGGATTAACTGCCATTGGTGACCATTCCACACCACCATTAGCACCTAAAGACATACGGGTACCTTGTGGTGTTGGCAGGCTCCACAGACCTTCTTGGGAAACCATCGCTTCTGAGAAACGGATTAGGTCACCGTTGCTACGATCGTGAACATAAATGTGACCTGTTTTACCGCCATGGATAACACCAGGAATCATTTTGCCGTTTTTGTCTTTTACATCAACTAAGATCGGTGGGCTAACAGCATCTAAGTCCCATACATCATGCGCGATGTACTGATAGTGCCATTTGTACTTACCTGAATCCAGATCAACAGCGATCATGGAGTTGGTGTACAGATTGTCACCAGGACGCTCTGCACCGTACAAGTCTGGTGATGGGTTACCAGCAACGAAGAATACCGTACGGGTTTTCTTGTCGATAGCTGGTGTCATCCATACACCGCCACCCAAGGTTTTGTAAAAATCAGCGTTTTTAGCCAAAGCAGCTTTTTCAGCAGCGATGTCACGCTTCATGTTACGACCAGTTGCATCATTTTCAGCCCATACACCTTCATGGCCCTTTTCAGGAATGGTGTAGAAGGTCCAATCCAACTTACCGGTTTCAGCATTGAAAGCCTTTACGAAACCACGTACGCCGTATTCGCCGCCGTTGGTACCGATTAAGACTTTGCCGTCAACAACGGTAGGAGCCATAGTTTCGCTGTAGCCCAATTCTGGATCAGCAATTTGTGTTTGCCAGAGCAACTTACCGCTTTTCGCGTCAAGAGCTACGATTTTCGCATCCAGCGTACCCATAAAGAGTTTGCCTTCAGAGATTGCAACACCTTTGTTGTTTGGACCGCAGCAGTAGGTCGACACTGGGCCGATCTTGTGCTTGTAGTGCCAGTATTGTTCGCCAGTGGTAGCGTTAACTGCATACACATGGTTGTATGACGTTGTGATAAACATCACACCGTTTACAACCAGTGGTGCTGTTTCCATTGATTCCAACACCGCTGTTTGCACAACGAATGCAGGACGCAATTTAGAAACGTTACCAGTGTTGATTTGATTTGCTGGGTAAAAACGAGTTTGCTCGTAGCTACCATTTGGATGTAACCAGTTTTTGCTATCTTTGCCAGCATTGTCCAACATGGACTGGCTGACTGAACCGAAATTCGGCATAGCGATAGGCTTAATGCCTGCGCCAGCGATTGGTTCTTGCGCGTAGGACGAACCAGCAATAACTAAGCTGGTAGCCACGAGCGCCTTAAGCATCTTATTCAGAGCCATTTAACTTCCTCTCGTAATGGTTTGAAGGTCTCCGCTATCCGATAGAGTAATGCTGAAAAAAACTAGATTCAGCTTATTCACAATTCCTGTAACGGAATTTTTTTACCGGACAAACTTGTTTACGGCAATAAGAAACACATTATTATTGCGCTCTGTGATCGTAGTGTTTGTTCGACAAATTAACAAGAGGAAATAACAAATTTTTAGGGTTTAAATATGAAATTAATTACAAGAACTTTTATTCAAATTCTCATGTTGTGCTTTTGCGTTGCAGCAAATTCTCAGCCTGTTGAGCATCCTCATAATGAAGCCTTAGCAGCAGTGAGAGCGGGCAACTTACCCAAGCTAAAAGTGCTGATTGAGCAGCATGGCGCGAATATGAATGCACGCAACAGACCAGGAGAAAGTTTGCTTTTAATGGCTATTAAGGCCAAAAATAAGGAAATTGCACTCTATTTACTAGAAATTGGCGCCAATGTGAATGTTGCCAACACTTCTAAAGTGACGCCGCTGATGGCAGCAGCATTTACTGATGATGCGCAGATGGCCAAAAAATTAATTGAAAAAAACGCAGATATTCATGCCGTTGATCAGTTAAAGAAAACAGCCATTGTGTATGCAGCAGGTGTAGGTGCAACAGAAATAGTTGAAATGCTGTTGGCTAAAGGTGTAGACATTAACGGGCGTTATGCAAATGATTTAACCGTACTAATGTGGGCAGCAGGCTCCGGTCATGCTAAGACAGTGGAAGCGCTCTTAGCGCGCGGTGCTGATCCGGAGTTAGTTGATAATCGGGGTAAAAATGCTTTGCAGATAGCGGATGACGGCGGTCAACTCGATGCGAAGAAAATACTAATGGAAAAAACCAAAGGCGCTAAGTAAGTAAAAGTCACTTTTGAATACTTATAAAAAAACCTGCATAGCATTCATTGCAACGCAGGTTTTTTTACGTTAAAAAAATTTAACGTTTCTTCAGTTCGATTTCAAATTGAGCAAACCAAGCTGAAACATTTTCTATGTCAGCATCAGAGAGTGGTTTTGCCATTTGACCCATCACGGCATTTTGACGTTTACCATCACGAAATTGTTTGAGTTGGCTAGACAAATAAACTTCTGGTTGTCCTGCTATAGATGGCGTACCTGCCATAGAAGTAATACCAAATTGGCCGTGACATAAAGCACAGCTTTGCGAAACTTTTTCGCCTGCAACAAGATCAGCAGCCAAAGCTTGAGTATGAATTCCTGCAACAATCATTGTGCAAAAAATTAATTTAGATAATTTCATTGGGTTGATTCGATAGAGATTAAAAAAATCGCCTGACTCGACAAGTCAAGTCAGGCGATTCAGAAAAACAAAATCTTACTCTTATGCTTGGAGGGTATGCCAGAGCTGATTCACTCTGGCATGCTTACTTCCTAACAGACAGAGCAATTAGTTACCAACGTAGCTGATGCGATAGATAGCGCCAGCGTAGTCATCGGAAACCAAGATAGAACCGTCTGGCAGATTTGCTACGTCAACTGGACGACCCATAGCACGCTTGCTAACTGGATCCAAGAAGCCATCAGCAAACACTTCTGCTTTACCTGCATTACCGTCAGCACCGATAGGTACGTAGTTGATCAGGTAGCCGCTTGGCTCGGTACGATTCCAAGAACCATGTGATGCTACAAACAGACCACCTTGGTATTTCTTAGGGAATGCTTTACCGGTATAAGCTGTCAGACCTAATTGAGCTTGGTGAGCAGGGAACTCAACTTGTGGGAACACTGCGCCTGCTGGCTCTTTCATGTCTTTCAATTCAACAGCTGCAGGTGAACCAGCAACTTTGAATTTGCCGTTCCAGTATGGGAAACCAAAATGTTGACCAGCTTTGGTCAGCTTGTTGAGTTCGCCAGGAGGAACGTCGTTACCTAAACCGTCAACTTGGTTGTCGGTGGTCCAAATGGTTTTGCCATCTGCGCCGATTTCGATACCAGCTGGATTACGCATACCCATTGCATACACTTCTTTGCCCGAACCATTGAATGGATCTAAACGAATAACACCGCCGATACCGGTTTTGTTATACAGATCGATCTTGTCTTTTGGTTGAACGTTGTATGGTTGACCTAAAGTGATGTAGAGCTTGCCATCAGCAGCAACACGGCAAACACGGCCGGTGTGGTTGTATGACTGTTCTTCAACTGGAATCAGGCCGCCTTCAGGAACAACGGTAATAACAGCAACGTCTGGACCTTCATAGAAGTATTCAGCAGCTGGGAAGTTCAATACGCGGTTGGATTCAGCAACGATCAAGAAGCCATCCTTAGTCCAGCATACGCCGTTAGGATTGCTGAACTTGATGGAAGGAGCGAATGGCTTCACTTCATCAGCTACGTTGTCGTTGTTACGGTCGGTAACAGCCCAAACTGTAGTTTTGCGTGTACCAACAAACAGCATGTTGGTTGATGGAGCAACAGCCATGTAACGCGCGTCAGGAACTACAGCGTAGAGTTCAATTTTGAAACCTTCAGGTAACTTGATTTTTTTCAAGTTAGCTTTGATTGCGTCAGCATTTTTACCAGTTTGATCGACAGTCTTGATGTTCATGTCGGTGCTGGTGTTCTTCATAGCCGAAATCTTTTCTAGATTTTCGTCTTTTGCGAAACCAGTTCCAGCAAATGCTAGGAACACGGCAGTAGCGAGTACGCCTTTTACTAATACGTTGGATTTGGCCAATTTAATCTCCGATTGTTTTGTAAATACGAAACGTTAGAACACAACCCCCGCAAAACTTTCATTTAATTTTTTGACAATTAAAACAGCGAAAGAAACGCGATAATGCATGTGGGCTAAGGAATATAGGTTCTTGCACTAGACTGTTACAAGTGAATTATTTTCACCATTAGCAACTAGCTTTTTTAATAATCCTTAATTGATGCATCAACCCACATTTACTACAAAAAAATTAATAGAAAAAACTACATCAAAACATTAATAATAATGCTTAATAAATAACAACACCCCAAGGTGTTTCGCCCACTTTAATTTCAGAACTCACTTGGAGTTTCTCCGTATCGATTACGGAAACAGAATTAGATCTTCCATTCGCAACGAATAATTTCTTGCTGTCAGGTGTAATAGCCATGTTCCAAGGACGTTTTCCTACAGTGATTGTTGCTATCACCTTATTATCAGAAGTGTCTATGGCTGACACAGTGCCATCTTTACCATTTGAGATATAAACCCTCAAACCGTCAGGAGAGGCAGTAACGCCATTACAAAAATTACCGGCTTTAATTTGTTTGATAACTTTTTTTGTTTTCACATCAATCGCATAAACCATACTGGCGATTTCAGATGCAACGTAAGCAGTTTTGCTATCTGGGGTAAAAGCAATGCCACGGGGACGATCACCTACTTTAACGGATCCAACTTGCTTGCGTTTGGCGACATCAATCACATCAACGCTATCCGCCTCTTCCGCAGAAACATACAACCATTTTCCATCCGGACTAAAGACAGCATGTTCAGGATTTTTCCCTTTGGTTTTTACTGCAAACATTTTTTTGTTTGTGTCGGTGGCCACAAAGTTAATGGAGTTAGAAATTTCTGATGCAGCGACTACCCATTTACCATCAGGTGAAATAGAAACGCCCTCAGGAGATTCACCTAATTCAACCGTGCCAGAAGCTACTCGATTTTCTAGATCCACCTTGACTAAAACATTATTAGGTTGATCACTGACGTAGAGTGTTTTTCCATCTTTGGATACCGCTAAGCCACGTGGTTTATCGCCAGCTTTAATTTCAGCTACGACACTGTCCGTCTCGGTATCAATGACCGAAAGCGTGCCCGATTTTTCATTCGGCACATAAGCAAATGGGGCGGCAAACAAATTACTAGTGACAAGTAAACCTGACACTAAAAAAAGTAAATTAGATCTAAAAAAATTTGGGCTATTCATAGGACTCATATCGTTGATGAAATGATAAAAAAAGAATAAGAGATAGATCGTGCGTTGCAGAACAAACCACCATTCTAACCAGATTAGCTAATTGAATTGATGAGATTAACTCATAATCACCACACCATACACCGAGCAAGCCAAGATAAGGCTGAGAAAAAAATAAAATCAAAAAATCGGGTAGGATGAAAAGGAATGATACGAATTGTTTCAGCATGTCGATTCATATTCCATGGCTGAAGACGTTGAAAAATGTAAACAGTAATAAAAAAAGAAAGAATGCTTATGTCTACTGAGTTTAATGAAAATGATTGGCGCAGATTTTTAAAAAGTTTGGGTGAAGATCCAAATAGACCAGGACTATTAGAAACACCTGCGAGAGTAGAAAAAGCATGGAAGCACTGGACTTCAGGCTATACGCAAAATCCTGCGGATTTGCTTAAAACTTTTGAAGACGGTGCAGAGCAATACAATGAAATGATCGTAGTGCGTAACATTCCTGTTTATAGTCATTGTGAGCATCATCTTGCACCATTTTTTGGTAAAGCCACCATAGGTTATATGCCAGATGGAAAAATTGTAGGCTTGTCGAAATTAACGCGCTTAGTTGAATGTTTTTCTAAGCGTTTGCAAGTGCAAGAACGTCTGACTATACAAGTCGCGAATGCTTTGATGGAATCACTAAAACCTAAAGCTGTAGGCGTCGTAATTCGTTGTCGACATTTATGTATGGAGAGTCGTGGCATACGCACGCCAGGTGAAGAAACCGTCACCTCTGCCATGCTAGGTGAGTTACAACCTAACCTCGCTATGCGAACAGAGTTTCTTGCGTTAGCGCGTAAAGACTAAATCGCAAAACAAGAAAAAAGATTTAGTCTTTTTTCTTGGCGGATTTTTTCTTTTTCTTCTTTTTCTTTTTGGGTAATGAGAGCATGGTTTTACGACATGCTTCTGCGCCACAATGACATGCGTAATCTTTTTTAAGTGACTTAGTGATTTTGTCGTCTATCACCAGACCATAGTCATAAGAAAGCTCTTCGCCGCGCTTAATGTCAGTGATGGCATGGATATAAACTTTTTTGCCTTCTTCTTGTGCTTCACAATTTGGAGCGCAAGAATGATTAATCCAGCGCGCATCGCCTCCTCCATCACCGCCGTCTATAATTTTCCCACTTTCTAAACTAAAGAAAAAAGTATGGTGAGGATTGTCAGGATCTAAGCCAGCTCGCTTATCCGCTTCTTTATCAGAGATGCGAGCGCCAGTGTATTCAATAATGCGCGTACCTTCTGGGATTTTGCGAGCGGCAAAAACACCTTTTCCGTGAATCTCAGAATGCCTAACTTTGATATAAGGACTGGTACCGCTAGCAGATGCAGATGGACTACTTGTTTTCATACGCGCTCGGAAGTAAGTTTTAAATTAACAGGCAAGACTAGAACAACATTAGGCATGCGTGATGATAACGTACTCATGACGCAGCCCCAAG
>JAXISQ010000041.1:0-9472 GCA_034680505.1 Noviherbaspirillum sp. | reverse complement strand
TCAAAAGGACTGCGATAGTTAGCTAACATCTTGGAACCAGCCGTTGATTTCCAACCGCGTGTGACGAAAATATCTTTATGCGCAATGGGTACACCGATTAAATCACCGGCTTCACCTGCAGCTATGCGTGCATCAGCAGCATTTGCTTCAGCTAATGTGAGTTCGGGTTCTACGCTTGTAAATGCATTCAGATCGCTGTGCGCAATACGATTGAGAAAAATCTGCGCTAACTCAGTCGCAGAAATTTTTTTGTCTTTCAGTAGACCGGATAATTGTTTAAGTGTTTTGGTGTGCATGAAAAAGATGTGTCGTAATCGATGACTAGGTGGCAAATGCCAGCGCAGATTAAAAAAGAGTGCGCGTTATTCAATCACTTTAGGCACCAAGTACAAGCCATCTTGTACTGAAGGCGCAGGTTTTTGATAGGCTTCCCGTTGATTGGTTTCGGTTGCCACATCTTCACGCAGACGTAAGGCTAAATCATCGCGCCAAGCTGCAATCGGGTGAGCAAGTGGCTCTACGCCCGTGGTATCGACTGCTTTCATTTGCTCTACCAAGGCAAAAATGCTGTTGAGTTTGTCTAGCGCATCGGACGATTGCTGCGCCGTTAGGTCGAGTTGTGCGAGCTTAGCTAGACGCTCGATATCCGTGAGATTAAGTGACATGAAGACTGGGAGCTGAGGGTGTCAGCGTATGAAGATTAAAAAAACTGTAAACAATGACGATAACAGTAAACGGGGCAGGGAGTTTTCGCTAAAGAAAGTCGCATGAATACACGATTTTTAGCGTTTCTATCAGCCAATTTAGCAGAGATTATAAGGTAGAATAATGGGTTAATGGCTGAGTGCCATTAACCTCTGGCGCTACTTTTTTTTCGATCAAATCAGAGTTTTACTTGCCATAACGCGCCGACACCCGGTGCATAAGGACACGATTCATGTTTGGATTTCTTCGCAGTTACTTTTCAAATGACTTGGCCATTGACCTCGGAACAGCCAATACGCTGATTTATGCGCGTGGCTTGGGCATTGTGTTGGACGAGCCCTCGGTAGTGGCAATTCGCCAGCAGGGCGGGCCTAACGCCAAGAAAAATATTCAGGCTGTGGGTAAAGAAGCTAAGGCCATGTTGGGTAAAGTGCATGGCAATATTGAGGCCATCCGCCCTATGAAAGACGGCGTGATTGCTGACTTTACTGTTACTGAGCAAATGCTCAAACAATTCATACGCATGGTGCATGACACCAAGCTATTCAAGCCATCCCCACGCATCATTATTTGCGTGCCTTGCGGCTCCACTCAGGTTGAACGTCGTGCTATTCGCGAATCCGCACTTGGCGCCGGTGCTTCTCAGGTGTTCCTGATCGAAGAGCCTATGGCGGCGGCAATTGGTGCTGGTCTGCCAGTCTCAGAAGCGACTGGTTCTATGGTGGTGGATATCGGCGGCGGCACCACCGAAGTTGGCATTATTTCCTTGGGCGGCATGGTTTATAAAGGTTCTGTCCGTGTGGGTGGCGATAAATTTGACGAAGCTATTGTCAATTACATACGTCGTAACTACGGTATGTTGATTGGTGAGCAAACCGCTGAAAGCATCAAAAAGCAAATTGGCTCGGCTTTCCCAGGTACGGAAGTGCGTGAAATGGAAGTCAAAGGTCGTAATCTTTCCGAAGGTATTCCGCGTTCCTTCACGATTTCTAGTAATGAAGTGCTAGAAGCGCTGACCGATCCGCTCAACAATATCGTCTCTGCTGTTAAAAACGCGTTGGAACAAACCCCGCCTGAATTAGGTGCTGACATTGCTGAAAAAGGCATGATGCTGACCGGTGGCGGTGCTTTATTACGCGATTTGGATAGATTGTTGATGGAAGAAACCGGTCTGCCTGTATTGGTTTCAGAAGATCCACTGACTTGCGTGGTCAGAGGTTCCGGTATGGCCTTGGAGCGTATGGACAAACTCGGTTCGCTCTTCTCTTACGACTAAGATTAGCTGACGATAAACCATCATGCCACTAGCCGCCGCATTGTCTTGCCGTCCGACTTGCGCGGCTAGCACCGAATTATTTTGCTTGAAGTGATTTGATGGAATACACACCACCACCACTCTTTAAGCAAGGCGCTTCGGCCCGCGCCAAAATGTTGTTGTTTTCCTTTATTGCAGTTGGTCTCTTAATGGCTGACTCGCGCTTAGGTGCTTTAGGAACAATGCGTCAAGCTGTAGCCGTAGCACTCTATCCTCTACAAGCCATCGCCATGATGCCGCGCGATGGTTTTTTTGCAGTCACAAATTATTTTTCTTCTCTCAATTCCTTGCATGCTGAAAACCGCCGTATGCGGGATCAGCAAATTCGTAATGCGCAGCAATTACAAGAAGGTGCGCAGTTACGTGCTGAGAATTCACATCTACGTAAACTGTTAGCAGCATCGGAACAAACCCAGTCACGCACAGTGATGAGTGAGATTTTGTATGACGCGCGCGATCCATTTTCGCGCAAGGTGGTCATGGATAGAGGTGCGCGGAATGGCATTGAATTAGGTCAGCCTGTAATTGATGACTTAGGTGTGGTTGGACAAGTCACACGTGTGTTTCCTTTTACTTCAGAAGTTACGCTGCTTACAGATAAAGATCATGCCATTCCAGTACAGGTTTTGCGTAGTGGTGTACGCAGTGTGGCTTATGGTCGTGGTCAATCAGGCTCACTAGAATTACGTTTCATGGCATCGAATGCCGATATTCAAAAAGGCGACGTATTGATGACCTCTGGTATAGACGGTGTCTATCCTGCAGGTTTAGCTGTTGCTACCGTCATTTCAGTTGAAACCAAAACAGCAGATTCATTTGCGCGCATTTTATGTTTGCCTACTGCAGGTGTTTCACGTAATCGCCAGTTGTTAGTTTTACTCACTGACGCAAAGGCAATGCCGCCACTTCCTCCTCCGGTTGAAGAAGTACAGGTAGAAAAGCCAAAACAAAAAGCGACGCGCAAGGAGAAAGAAACACCATGATGATGATGGACAGAGACAATATCCTTTTGCCTGTCAGTCCAACGTTTATAGCGGTGAGTCTGATAGGTGCTTCATTTTTAAATATTTTGCCTTGGGGTGCTTGGGGTTGGGTGCCTGACTTTGTAGCACTGACGCTGGTGTTTTGGAGTATTTATCAACCACGTAAAGTAGGTATAGGTGTTGCCTTCATCATGGGACTGGTGATGGATGTACACAATGCTTCACTGTTAGGTGAAAATGCTTTGGCTTATACCTTGTTGTCTTATTTTGCAATCACCATACATCGTCGCGTTTTATGGTTTAAGCCAACTACGCAAGCATTACATGTATTGCCCTTATTGATTGTGATGCAAGTGATTCAGATATTGATACAACTCGCAGTCAGTTCTAAAGAGCCGGGTTGGAGTTATTTTTTACAAAGCTTAGTCGCTGCATTGATTTGGCCTGCAGTGTGTTGGATATTGTTAGCGCCGCAACGACGCGCTATCGATCATGATGAAACACGTCCCATCTAATGAGCTGCAGCATAGTCATTATGCAGCTTGATTCTTTTGCTTCTGCAAGATTGCCAGCATGACGCAAATTAAAGATACAGAACGCGAACTACAACTATTCAGACTACGTTTGTCCGTAGCGGGTTTGGTTGTTTTCGTTTGTTTTGGTTTGCTGATGTTGCGTTTTCTATGGCTGCAAGGTGTGCGACATAGTGAATATGCGGAGCGCGCAGAAAGCAATCGCATCTCAGTCGTGCCTGCAGTTCCTAATCGAGGTCTCATCGTTGATCGCAATGGCGTTATTCTTGCGCGTAATTTTTCTGCTTACACATTAGAGATCACGCCAGCAAAATTAGATAGGCCGCTAGAAGTTGTGATCGATGAATTATCTAAGTTGGTAGATATTCAACCTAAAGACCGCAAACGATTTAAGCGGCTTACGGAAGAATCAAAGACATTTGAAAGCTTACCGATACGTACCCGTTTATCAGATGAAGAAGTGGCACGCTTTGCTGCGCAAGGTTATCGCTTTCCCGGTGTGGATATACAAGCACGTTTATTCAGACAATATCCTTTAGGTCAAACAGCTTCACACATGATTGGCTACATTGGTCGTGTGAATAAACGCGATGCAGAAAGATTAGAAGAAGGTGAAGATGCTGCTAACTATCGAGGCACTGAATACATAGGTAAAGAAGGCTTAGAAAAAAGTTACGAAAAAGAATTGCATGGCATAACAGGCTACGATGAAATTGAAGTATCAGCAGGTGGCCGTGCAGTACGTACTTTATCGCGTACTTCTCCTACTCCGGGAAATAATCTTAGATTATCTGTAGACATTGAATTACAAAAAATTGTAGAGCAGGCATTTGGCGATCGTCGTGGCGCATTGGTAGCCATTGAACCAGCCACAGGCGATATTCTTGCGTATGTATCAATGCCTACCTTTGATCCAAATTTATTTGTTGAAGGTATTGATGTTAAGAGTTGGGATGATTTAAACACTTCTTTAGATAAGCCACTCTTGAATCGTCCTTTGATTGGTACTTATCCTGCAGGCTCTACTTTCAAACCTTATATGGCCTTAGCTGCACTTCAGCTAGGTAAGCGCACACCAGAAATGGCGATCAATGATCCAGGTTATTTTTGGTTTGGGAATAATAAATTCCGCGATGATAAAGAAGGCGGTCATGGTCGAGTCGATATGTATAAATCTATCGTTCAATCATGTAATACCTACTACTACAACTTAGCCAATGATTTAGGCATAGATGCCATTCATGACTTCATGAGCCCATTTGGTTTTGGTCGTTTGACTGGCGTGGATTTAGAAAATGAAAGAACTGGTGTGCTGCCATCTATGGAATGGAAGCGCAAAACATATAAAAAGCCTGATCAACAAAAATGGTATGCAGGTGAAACCATCTCGGTTGGCATTGGTCAAGGTTATAACTCTTTCACACCGCTACAACTTGCGCATGCTATTGCTACGTTAACCAATAATGGCATAGTCATGAAACCGCATTTGGTGAAAATGATAGAGAACGGTAGCAATAAATCACGCAAGCTCACCGTTGCAAAAGAAAGTTTTCGTATTCCACTCAAACAGGAAAATGTAGATTTCATCAAAAATGCCATGATAGGCGTGACCAAAGAAGGAACCTCGGCACGCTCATTTATTAATGCGCCTTATACATCCGGTGGTAAAACAGGTACGGCGCAAGCAGCGGCCATGAGTAAGAGCGTGAAATATGATGCAAGCAAAATTAATGAACGTTTGCGTGATCACTCTTTGTACATCGCCTTTGCGCCGGCAGATAAACCAAAAATAGCATTAGCCATCATTGTGGAGAATGCAGGCTTTGGTGCAGCTGCCGCAGCACCTATTGCTAGATTAGCGATGGATTATTACTTGCTCGGCAAAAAACCAAACGATCCTATGCCGGTTGTACCTAAGACAACGACAAAACCTGCAAACGCAGTTGAGACGTCCGCAACAAGTAATATAAAACCAGAGGCAGCAAAAACTAATAACACTAGTAAAGGAGCCGCTCAATGAGATCCTTTTCTAGTAATCCTGCAAGTACATTACTTGAAATATTGCGGCGACACTTTTTTATATTTGATCGCTCACTTGCAATCATCTTAGGATTGATTTTGCTATTGGGATGTCTTGCAGTTTCATCTGCAGCGATGAATTTTCCAGGACGTTTTGAAGGACATCTACGAAATATTTTGGCTGGCATTATGCTCATGTGGGTAGCTGCAAAAATCCCTCCACAAAATTTAATGCGCCTTGCAATGCCGATTTATTTAGTGGGTGTGGCATTGTTAGTGGGTGTGGCAGTGTTTGGTTTAGTAAAAAATGGCGCACGTCGCTGGATTAATATAGGCATCATTATTCAGCCATCAGAGATCATGAAGTTAGCGATACCGCTGACACTCGCTTGGTTTTTCCAAAAACGTGAAACCATGATTCGATGGACTGATTTCGCATTTGCAGGTTTTTTATTAGCCATACCTGTAGGTTTGATTCTTCGTCAGCCTGACCTAGGCACGGCAATTTTAGTGATTTCTTCGGGATTCTTTGTTTTATTCCTTGCAGGTTTATCGTGGCGACTCATCATGGGATTGGGCGTAGCAGGTTTAGCGAGTTTGCCTTTGGTATGGAGTCTATTACACGACTATCAACGCAATCGCGTGATGACTTTGCTTGATCCTTCTTCGGATCCTTTGGGTAAAGGCTTTCATATTATTCAATCGACGATTGCAATTGGCTCGGGTGGCTTGATTGGTAAGGGCTGGATGAACGGAACACAATCACATTTAGAATTTATTCCTGAACGTACAACCGACTTTATTTTTGCAGTATTTTCCGAAGAGTTTGGTCTATTAGGTAATGGCGTATTACTTGTATTGTATTTACTGCTAATCGGTCGCGGCCTCATCATTGCAGCGAATGCGCCTACATTATTTTCACGCCTTCTTGCAGGCTCACTAACTCTCTCTATCTTTACCTATGCATTTGTTAACATGGGAATGGTGAGTGGCATACTTCCAGTTGTTGGTGTGCCACTGCCATTTATGAGTTATGGCGGCACTGCATTTGCTACGCTGAGTATTTGTGTAGGTATATTAATGAGTATCCAGCGCAATCGTAAGTTAGTTCAAACATAGCTTGATCTAAATTCTCTCAAGGTGAACATCACGATGACTATGGCCACTAGCAGAAAAATAAAATTATTTCCAGCCAGTGGTGTTGCGTTGATGCTTTTTCTGGCGGCTTGTACCACTGTCGATTTGACTGTTAGAGAAACTAAAAAAACACCGTCAGAATCTACGGCATCAAATGCCCCCTCATCTACCAATGTAGGCAAACCATCAAGTGCATCACCACCTATTACTAAAGGTCGAGGTGCTTACTATCAAGATGATGGTCCTGGCGATCAAGTGCCAGAAGGCTTAGTGAATATACCTGATGCCATACCTAAGATAGAGCCTTTTGCAAAAGGTCCTAGCAAGCCTTACACAGTGTTTGATAAAACTTATACACCGATCACAGATTATCGTCCCTTCATACAACGTGGTGTAGGTAGTTGGTACGGTAAAAAATTTCACGGACAGCGTACAGCTTCAGGTGAAATTTATGACATGTATAAAATGACGGCAGCCCATCCTATTTTGCCACTACCTAGTTATGCGCGAGTGACGAATATACGCAATGGTAAGCAAGTTATTGTTCGTGTTAATGATAGAGGCCCTTTTCTCGCATCACGCATTATTGATCTTTCCTATGTAGCAGCTTTTAAATTAGGTTATGTCAATGAAGGAAGTGCAGAGCTACAAGTTGAAAGATTGTTGCCAGATGAAATAGCGCGACTTACATCAGAAGGTGGCACACAACAAACAGCAGCAAATGCAACGGAAGAGGATGCAATTTCACGCTTAAGTGCAAATGCCAATGATGCGCGTGTAGGTCAAGAAGGCTCCGGATTTTATTTGCAGCTAGGTGCTTATTCACAAGCACAAAATGCTCAAGCGGCGCTCGAAGGATTAAAGACGACTTGGTCAAAGGATTTGCCGATGCCGACAGTGATACAAAATCAGGGCTTATATAGATTACATAGCGGCCCATTTACATCGCGCGAAGAAGCCACTAAAGCTGCTCGTCAATTACAGAGCTCAGCGCAAATCAATGCCAGTATTGTGCAAAAATAAATACATAAAAATTTTAAAAAGTATCAATCTTCATTGCCATCAGCTTCAGATTTTTGTTGTATTGCTAAAGCCAATTCATACAGCGCATTCTTTTTTTTGCCTGTGATCCGTGCAGCAAGTGTTGCTGCCTGACTAACTGAACATTCATCTAACAAGATACGCAAAATTCTTTCTGCTTCACTATCTTCATCTGAGTTGGTAGAGGCAGCGCCTTCAATCAATAAAACAAACTCACCACGCTGTCTGTTTTCATCTTGCTTAAGCCATTCAATAGCTGAGCCTAATGAGCAGCGATGAATTTGTTCAAATAATTTACTGATCTCTCTTGCAATTAAGATTCGTCTTGCAGAGCCAAATATTGCTATCAAAGAAGCCATCGTTTCGAGAATGCGATGTGGCGCTTCATAAAAAACGAGCGTAGCTTTAATGTTGGATAGTTTTGCGAGTTCGGTTTCTCTTTGTTTATTTTTATTCGGTAAAAAACCTACAAAATAAAAATCGTCTGATAATAATCCACTGCAAGAGAGTGCTGCAATCGCAGCAGATGCGCCAGGAAGAGGGATAACTTGCAAGCCCGCTTCTAAAACAGCATCTACTATGTGTGCGCCTGGATCAGAAATGCCAGGGGTTCCCGCATCAGACACTAAGGCTATACGTGAACCTTCTTGCAGTTGTTGCACAATTTTTTCGGCAACACTACGTTCATTGTGTTGATGGGCAGCGAAACATTTTTTAGAAATCCCATAACGTGTCAGGAGTTGTGAGGTATTGCGCGTATCTTCACAAGCGATAGCGTCTACCATAGCTAATACTTTCAGCGCGCGCAAACTAATATCCGACACATTACCTATGGGTGTGGCAATAACATACAGCGCCGATGGAGGAAACTGCTGTGCATCGAGTTCGTCAGCTAGTTTGCTCACGCTCGCCATCAAAGAAAAAGTGAGTGGCTGATTCATGGGGTAATTGAATAGTGACTCGTAGAGGTTTGATTGTACAGAATGCCAGCATAAATACTGATGACTATGAATTCACACCTTACTAAGAGATTGTCATCTACCCAAAAAGGAAAAGCAGCCGAGCAGTTAGCTTTACACT
Organism: Noviherbaspirillum sp.; assembly: GCA_034680505.1. Lineage (GTDB taxonomy): Bacteria > Pseudomonadota > Gammaproteobacteria > Burkholderiales > Burkholderiaceae_D > Pernthalerella. The sequence continues at coordinate 659 of JAXISQ010000041.1, read as the reverse complement.
ATTTAGTGCAGCAAGGATTAAGGCTAGTTGAGACGAATTATTCAACGCGTATGGGGGAAATAGACCTCATTATGTGGCAGCAGCACACCTTGGTTTTTGTCGAAGTAAGGCAGCGTAATAATCTAAATTTTGGGGGGGCGGCGGCAAGTGTAGGCTTAGTAAAACAGGAGAGGCTGTGGAAGACAGCACAAATCTACTTACAAAGATATACATCCCCGCCAGCATGCCGCTTCGATTTACTTGCCATTAATGGCGGAAAGGTGGAATGGATAAGGGACTTCATCAGCCGGTAATCTAGCTATGAATAATCGTAAGAAAAGCTAGGTTTTAGACCTTTCATCCTTAGTCAAAACCAAACTAAATCTTTAGGCTATTAGAACGACATAAGATTTATAATCACGCTCAGAATGAATAGTGAACGCATCATGGGGCACTTCCAAGAAAGTGCCGAACTCAATGCTCTTGCATCTGCGCTGCTGTGCGGACCGGTGTCCAATGCAGTGGCACTCATGTTTACTGCTTTATCGAATGGCAATCGTATTCTCGCTTGTGGCAATGGTGGTTCAGCTGCGGATTGTCAGCGGTTTGCATCGAAATTAATAGGACGGTTTGAGCGTGAGCGTCTACCGCTGCCGGCCATGGCTTTGACCAGCGATAGC
>JAXISQ010000040.1:0-9736 GCA_034680505.1 Noviherbaspirillum sp. | reverse complement strand
TTCACGCAATTCAGCACGCGTCACTAAAGAGAGATGTTGCATCAGTAGTGGCCATGTCAGTGGCCATTTAAGTTGCGCGACTAATTCACGCGGCAAAGAAAATGGAAAATCAAATCCACCACACCAAGGTCCTTCTTGCATGAGCCACGCTGAAAAATCAGCAAAGTTATACAACGTAGTGAGGGATTCAAGTTGAAAGATATCGCCGTGCAAATGACCAGTAGCGATAGTGATACCTTTCTTGCTGCGTGGTGCAGAAGTAAAATCTACGCCATGCAGCAAGATGGAAGGGAGATTTTTCTTAGCGTGCTGCGCCGGCATCCGGCAAAACAACATTGACATCTAATACTTCTAAATGTCCTTTTTTATCGAGTGAAATATTAATATCAGCAGGACTCACCTGCGTGTATTTAGAAATCACAGCAATGAGTTCTTGACGTAATGCGGGCATAAAGTCTGGGCCACTGTCTATGTTGCGCTCATGCGCAATGATGATTTGTAAGCGTTCCCTGGCAGTGGCTGCTGTTTTTGGCTTGTTGTCGAAAAAAACAGAAAGTAGCCCCATGTCACTTCCCCCCAAAAATTCGTGAGAGTATTCCGGCTTTTTCATGCGTAGAAAAACGCAGTGGTAAATCTTCGCCTAAGAATCTTCCGACGACATCTTTATAAGCTTCTGAAACATCTGATCCATCTATATGTATAGCAGGATTACCTTGGTTGGATGCATGTAAAACAGATTCTGATTCAGGAATAATGCCGAGTAGTGGAATACGTAAAATTTCTTGTACATCACCATGCGAAAGCATTTCACCTGCATCGACACGTTTAGGTACATAGCGTGTAATGAGCAAATGCTCTTTGACGGGCTCTTCACCATTTTGTGCGCGACGCGATTTTGCTTGAATGATGCCAAGTATACGATCGGAGTCACGCACAGATGAGACTTCAGGATTGGTGACGATAATTGCTTCATCTGCAAAGGTCAGCGCCATGACTGCACCACGTTCAATACCAGCAGGTGAATCACACACAATGTATTCAAATTCCATTTCTTTGAGTTCATTGAGTATACGCTCTACACCTTCTTCAGTCAGTGCATCTTTATCGCGCGTTTGTGAAGCAGGTAACACATACAGATTCTCACAATGCTTATCTTTGATCAGACCTTGTGTCAGCGTTGCTTCTTTGTTGATGACGTTAATCATGTCATACACAACACGACGTTCACAACCCATGATGAGATCAAGATTACGCAGGCCGACATCAAAGTCAATTACTGCTGTTTTATGTCCGCGCATGGCAAGACCCGAAGCGAAACTAGCGCTGGAGGTGGTTTTACCTACGCCGCCTTTTCCAGAAGTCACGACAATAATTTTTGTCACAAAAAACTCCTTGTTTGCGTGATGAAGGGTTGAATAAAAATAAATCTATAAAAAAATAGTCTAATCAAAATAAGACGATGCATCATTACAATTAGGTGATGCTGATAGGACGCATTTCTAATTTGTCATTTAGCAGCATCACTTGCACAGGCTTCTTCACTAAATTAGTTGGCCAGCCTTGTTCAAAAGTTTTATATACACCGGCGATAGACACAAGTTCTGCTTCCATCACCATAGCAAAGATACGTGCATTCGTATTTCCCGAAGCACCGGCTAGTGCGCGTCCACGTAAAGGTGCATAAGCATGGATACTGCCATCGGCGATCACTTCCGCACCTGCATTCACCATCGCCATTAACACGAGATCAGCACCGCGCGCATAAATACGCTGACCAGTACGCACTGGCGTATCAATAATCATGGTGTTAGCAGCGAGTGCAGGCACAGCTTGTACTGCTGGAGTGGGTGAGGCTAGTTCGGGTTCGATGACTTCTTTTTCATCGAGTGCATCGAGTGCGAGTTGTTTTTGTTCTGTAGAAGGCGCTGCCTGCGTTTGCGCTGCAGCTGCTGGGGTAGGCATGGAGTCTATGGCTAAACCATGCGAACGAATTTCTTCTTCAAGCGCGGAAGGCGCGTTACGCACTGCAACCGGATTCAGTCCATGCGATTTAAACAGCGTGATGAGCGCAGGCCAGTCTATGCTACCTAGCTCGGGTTGCGGATCAGTCGCGCTGAAATCAAGCAGCGTGAATTCATCTTCAAAATAATCGGGAGTGCCGCCAGTAATCTGCGTGAGTGCCGCAGACAATGTGGAGTAGTCGGTTTCACCCAGTAGGGCAGCAACAGCGACGACGGTGGAAATTTTGATTTCCAGGGGCTTCCTAGCTTGGTTCTTTGACATAAAGTCCAGTCCGGGATTAAAAAGCCGCCAACCTGAGTGGGCGGGCTCTTGGTGATGCACCGGTTTGCAAACATCTATTGAGTCTTGTGAGATCTTCGCAAACCGCTGCATTGCCGCGCGTAATTATAACCTCGGCTTTTCAAGAGATTGCATTTATCTCGCGCTTTTTTCACGTACTTTATTCAGGCGTAAAGCGGCAAGAATTGCGCTATTTTTCATAACTGTGCCAACTTTTTCCCCTCTCTGAAGGGGCGGGCGGGCAAGATTAGCTGAGCGTCGCTGCAAATTTTTGCAAATGATGGTCGGTGCTGCCAAATTCCATTTCTATCACCATCAGTCGTTTGAAGTAATGACTGATGATGAGCTCATTGGTGACACCCATGCCGCCATGCAGTTGAACTGACTGCTGCCCTATGAAACGACAAGCCTGACCGACTACCACTTTGGCAGCAGAAAGTGCGCGATCGCGCTCAGCCAAATCTGGCTCGTCACACTTGACTGCTGCTAGATAACTCATGGAGCGCGCTTGTTCGAGGTGGATCAGCATCTCTGCCATACGATGGCGCAAGACCTGAAAGCTAGCAATGGGCACACCAAATTGCACTCGATTTCTTAAATAGTCAGCGCAGGCAGCTTGTAGTTTGTCAAAAATTCCTACTGCCTCTGCACATGCAGCAGCGAGTCCGCGATCCAAGGCATTACCTAAGGCGAGTTCGATAGAGTGATTGCCTAACAGCGCACTGTCGGGAAGTATCACATCATCAAGGAAAACATCAGCTGCCAAACAACCATCGACCATAGGTGCTGGTATGAGTTTTAGACCAGGCGTGGAAGTAGGAACGGCGAGTAATCGGATTTGTCCTTCAAGCTGAGCGGTGACAAGTAAGACATCTGCCGAGGGCGCATACGCCACCATGCATTTTTGTCCCTGCAAGTTTATCTGTGAGCCTTTTTTTGTAGCCCTAGTCTGAATCGCGAAACGATCATGATGGGTTTGACGCTCATCATGCGCGAGCACGATTATGCAACTACCTTCTGCTATTGCAGGTAGCCATTGCTCACATTCTTTGTTTGAAGCAGCTTGCGCAATCAGCGTCGCACTCACCACAGCACTAGCGCGTAAAGGTGCGAGTAGTAAATGCTCACCAGCTGCTTGCATCACCAACATAGTCTCTACAGCGCCGCAACCTAGCCCACCGTATTCTGAGGGGATATTCAATGCAAGCAAACCTAACTCATTTAATCCCTGCCATAGCGGATCAGAGGATTGCATGATGTTTGACTGTGTATTTTTTCGTGCAGCTAATCCAGCGTGATCTTGGAGAAAACGCTGTGTAGTATCAAGCAGCATCTTCTGCTCGGATGTAAAACTAAAGTCCATGTGATTAGCTCATCAAAAGTTGTTGCGCGATGATATTTTTTTGTATTTCATTCGAGCCGCCATAGATCGATAACTTACGTAAATTTAAATAACCAGCTGCAATCGAGGTAGCGTAATCAGGACCTGCAACTTCACCAGAAAAACCTGCTGCCATCGCTTCACGTCGTAGTTGTAGCGCATACGGACCGATGGCATACACCATCAATTCACTAATTGCTTGTTGAATTTCTGTGCCTCTTATTTTTAATAAGGAAGCTTCAGGACCTGGTGCCTGTTTTTCTGACTCAGCTGACAGCACACGCAGATTGGTAATTTCTAGTGCCATTAAATCGATTTCGATTTGCGCAATTCGATGTGCAAATAAACTATCTTGTAGTAGTGGTTTACTATTTTTTTCTTCATCTCGCGCAATGCGTTTTAAACGAGCGAGTTCACGTTTTGCGATACCTATACCTGCAATATTGGCGCGTTCATGGCCGAGTAAAAATTTAGCACAAGTCCAACCTTGATTTTCTTCGCCGACTAAATTCTCAACTGGCACGCGCACATTTTCAAACCATACTTCATTGACTTCATGTGCGCCATCCATCGTGATAATAGGGCGCACAGATACACCAGGTGACTGCATATCAATCAAGAGAAAAGAAATACCACGTTGAGGTTTGGCTTCCTTATCAGTGCGAACTAAGCAAAAAATCCAGTTGGCGTATTGCCCAAGTGTGGTCCAAGTTTTTTGGCCATTCACAAGATAATGATCGCCTTGCCGTTCTGCAGACATTTTCAAAGAAGCTAAATCTGAACCAGCACCAGGTTCAGAATAACCCTGACACCACCAGTCTTGCGCGGACAAAATACGCGGTAAGTAAAAGCTTTTCTGTTTTGTTGTGCCAAACGCCATGATCACAGGCGCAACCATCTTCACACCAAAAGGCAATGTGCGTGGTGCACAGACACGTGCCGCTTCTTCTTCGAAAATATATTGCTGAACTGCGTTCCAACCACAACCACCATGTTCAACCGGCCATGCGGGACCACCCCAACCTCGAGCATGTAGCAGACGTTGCCAACGTAGGTAATCTTGGCTATCGAGTTGGTAGCCATGACTTACCTTATGACGGATGTCTTGTGGAAGTTCTGCTTCGAGATAACTACGTACTTCTTCTCGAAAAGCTGAGTCAGCTGCACTGAAATGTAGATTCATAATTTATTTTTATTTTTGCATCAGATTTTGCAAAATATTCTTAGAGTATGCGCAAATCATACCCTGAGTTCTTCTTTTATGATTTTTAAGCGCTAGTCAAGAAATAAAACACGGTGATGTAATTATTGATTGATCACGCTATGGGTTTCATGGTCTTTGTTTTGTCTCAAGACTGGACCTCGCTCGCCTGCCAAACTAACAGTAGTAGGGTGTTTTTTGTAAGAGCTATGTATTTTCATTCACATTAATAATTGCGGGAGCAAGATCATGGGTACAGCGCAGCAAAATCCTTTAGTCAATATGGTGCAACATCAGCTTGATGCTTCTATGCGTTTAGCTGATGCAGTGTTTTTAGGAAAGGGAAAGATTGATCGAGTCATACTCGATGCAACCCATCAAGCAGTAGAAAATAATTTACAAATGGCGCGAGCATTGACTGAAGTACAGGATCCATCGCAGTTTAAAGACTTGCAGACCAAGCTAGCCTTTCATCCTGAAAAAAATATGCACTATCAACAGGAAATTCTCTCTGTAGTGGCGGACATTCAAGCCGAGATAGGTAAGTCTGTACAAAATTACATGGAACGTTTTGGTCAGGGTGCATCAGGTAAATTGTCTGATGGCGTGCAAACCTACGCTAACAAAGAATCAGGAAATCAAAGCCAAGGAATGTTTAATCCTGTGACGAGTATGTTTTCAGTATGGGAGCGTGCTTTTCGTGATGTCACTTCATTGACGAATAAAAATTTATCCACAGCGAATAAAGCAGCAGAAAATGGCGCTTATACTGCGGCGAATTCTTTATCAGAGACAGCAGACATGGTGGATGCAGAAGTGCATGATTATGAACATGCAGAGCGTAAGCATAGTGGAGCTTCAAAAAAGAAATGAATGCATTGAATTGAGTGAAGAAAAAAATTCCCGCTATGCGGGAATTTTTTTGTATAAATATTTTCCAATTTCCAAAATGTAGGGCGCAATGCATTGCGCCGCATGGCATATGATAAAAATTGCGGACGATTACGCTACGCTAATCGTCCCTACAAATACATTCATTGGTACATAGTGTAGGGCGCAATGCATTGCGCCGCATGGAATATGAAAAATATAAAAAACTCCCACACAAGTGGGGATTTTTTTGGATTGCGTAGTACATTAATTTTATAAAAATCTCATACGGCGCAATACATTGCGCCCTACAAATTTCTTATCAAGCTGAAGCCACTTGATCCCAGTCTTTGTTAATAGGCGGTACTTTTGTTTGCATCAATCCTGCTTCGCGCAATTTTCGTGCTGCTTGTTTAGAGCGCGAACTTGAAGGTGGAAGTCGACGTAATGTGCGCAATGAATCGATATCAATAATGCCGATAGAGCGTTGATCAACCGTGATTAATCCTATTTCATTAAACGCAGATAAGGTTCGACTGACGGTTTCTAGTGTTAATCCTAGATAGCTACCGATTTCATGTCGTGTCATACGCAAATTAAATAACTTGCTGGAGTAACCCATTTCCGCAAATCTCTCTGAGAGTGATACTAAAAATCGTGCGACTCTTGCCTCAGCAGACAGTGCGCCCAACATACTCACCATCGCTTGTTCACGAACTAATTCTCGGCTCATTACGCTGTACATAGCATGTTCTAATTCAATATGTACTCTGCCTAAAGTAGTAAATTTTTTAAAGGGAAGAATAATCAGATCGCAATTAGATAAAGCGACAGCTTCGGATGAATAGCGTTTTGTGTGTATGCCATCGACACCAAATAGATCGCCTTTCATCGGAAAGCTGAGTACTTGTTCATTTCCAAATTCATCGATCAAAACAGTTTTTAGAAATCCTGAATGCACAATATAGAGTGCATCAAAGGTCTGTCCTATGGTGTGTATACGCTGACCAGTTTTGAATTGCACATGCTGGAATAAAAATTCTTCATCATTCACTGAAGATGCAGCTGGTATTCGTAATAAGTCACATAATTCTTTCAGGTTAGACCATAACTTCCCCTGTCGCTGCCAACCATTGTCGACTGACGAGGAGTGTATGCTCGCATGATTGATTTCCGGTCTGAGCTCTGTTGCTTGTGTCTGTGTCGGTGTCATGGTCATCTCCTGATGGTGGGGTCTGTTTTGTTATCCAAATAACTTGATTAAAAGTTATGTCTCGCGGTCAAAACCTTACTTATTGTTTAAAAATTCAGTCACATTAAATATTCAACACTACCTAGATTTAAAAATACTTACTCCTTGTTTCGATAATGAATTTCATTGCTCCTGTGATGTGACTATCTAGTATCACAATTCAAAACTTGAATAGCTATCGGTTTGATCTGAATGCTTGAGTAGGCCTAATGTATTCTTCATAGTCTTATTCCTAATTTTTCTACACTTCAGTTTTCTGTTGCGCATTTAGATCAAATTTTTGCATTCCAAATGGAATGAGCAAGCTATGTGCTACTGCGTACTGCACAAGTTCTGCAAGTGAATGACTCCCCATTTTTTGCAGAATGCGTGTTTTGTGCGTGCTAATTGTTTTTGCTGATAGATGTAGCGACTCTGCGATTTCTGAAATAGATTTTCCTGTCACTAGTAAATGAAACACTTCATACTCTCGATTTGATAAAGCTTTATGTGGCAATTCAATATTCGCTGGCATTGCATTGATAGCGAGTTGTTCTGCCACTTCCATACTAATAAACGGCCGTCCTGCTGCTACTTTATGTATCGCACTCACTAGCTTTGAACTTGCACTTTCTTTAGTCAAATAACCTAATGCACCTGCTCGTATCGCTCGCACTGCGTACTGTTCTTCTTCATGCATAGTCAGTACGAGTACGGCCAGTTTTGGTGATTCATCTTTAATCTGGCGGATGAGATCAACTCCACTCCTGCCGGGCATCGATAAATCCATTAATAAAACTTGAAAGCCACCATGACGCACTAAGTTCATTACTTGAAAACCATCTGCTGCTTCTCCCACCACTTCAATTTCGTCTATCCCAAACAAAATGCGTTTTAAGCCTTCGCGCATAATGGTGTGGTCGTCGGCGATGACCACTCTAATCATCTGAGCCGACCTTTGAAATCAATTGCGGTCAGATTTAGATTGTCTCTGTATAGCTTTTTGAAAATTGAGTAAGAGAGATTTGCTACTGTTGTTTGTTTCATACGGCTACCTAGGCTGAGATTGCTAATTAGTAATAAAAAGACAACATTTACATTAAATGTATCAGCTTTTGGCAGCTTTACCTAGTTGTATCGAATCAAAAATCTGTTCGAGAAGACCAAATAAGTGCTTGAAAAGAAAAAATTTCTTTGGAGGAATTTGAAAGCTTGCTGTGCGAAAATAAATTCGTCATTATTTCCATGCAAACTAGCTAGATGACTGAGTAGTGACCGAGATTTCATTCTCTTGTCTAAGAAGGTGAACAAGAGAATTTCACAACTAAAGATTTAACAAAAGAAATAAGCAACTCTGCAATACAATCACTACCTATAAAATTTTATCAATCAGCGCAAAGACTATGGATATTCGACTTAGTGACATCGGCCACATCATTCAGCTATCAATTGCTCCGGTATTTTTGCTCACTGGTGTTGGTACTAACCTGTTGGTGTTGACGAATCGATTGACTCGTATCATTGATCGATCGCGCTACTTAGAAGAAAAATTAGCGGAAACAGATATTTCTGCCGATGTGGAAAAACGCATACGTAGTGAAGGAGAGGTTTTGTTTAGAAGAGCACGAAAAATAAATCGTGCAATTACACTTTCTACGCTTTGTGCTCTATTCATTTGCGTTGTTGTAGCATCATTGTTTTTAGATGATGCATTTAATTTAAAGCTAGACACCATGATAGCAACGTTGTTTGTCTCAGCGATGGTTGCCCTAACAGGAAGCTTTGTTTATCTACTGAGAGAAATATTGTTGGCAACAGAATTTCTCAATCAGCAAAATTGGTATATGCATAGACCGTAGTGCAAATAAAAAATGAGGCCGAGGCCTCATTTTTTATGAGTATGACTTAGATTTTAAAGTTCATGAATAAGTTTGCAGCTCGCCTTGAATAAAGCATGCTCTTCATTTGCAAATGCATCGCAAATAGTCAGATGATTAATCTCTGACATAAAAACATCTGTTCTATGACTAGCCTGCCAATTTTTAGAAAGTAAATTGGTTTGTCTTTTGAATTCATCTGATTCTTCATCGCCCACAGCAGTGATGAATGGAATCGTATGAGCGAGGGGCATCAAGCCTGGCGATAAATGCGGCGCATTTTGTGGTGTGATTTTCAAATCACCATTCACAAATTCCGCATAGCGAATAGGGTCAAGATCATACAGACCTGACATCAAAATACCACCCTTGATCAGATCAGAAGGCAAATCATTGCTAAACACAGGCCACTGAGCTGCCATCATCATGGCTGCGAGATGACCTCCGGCCGAGTGGCCAGCCACAATAATATGTTCACGATCAAATTCATATTGATCTGCATTTCTATATAGCCAAGCTAAGGCACGTAATTGTTGGCGCGTGATTTCTTCAAGTGACGCGTGTGGCGCTAAGGTGTAATTAGTCAGAGCGACATTACAACCTGACGCGAGATAGGGCGGCACAACAAACGTAAAATCAGATTTGTCGAGTGAACGCCACCAGCCGCCATGAATAAAAACTAAAAGAGGTGCGCCGCGTTTAGTCGCAGGAAAAAAATCTAAGCGCTCACCATCGCTTTCACCGAAGGGAATATCAAGTAGACCTGCATGCGTGCGTCTGACTAAAGCAGAATCACTTTGCCATCGTGAAAAAATTTGAGGATGATCTGGAATCGAAGCGCGCGCATTGTACTGCGTTGTGTAGTGACGGACTTT
>JAXISQ010000039.1:0-9781 GCA_034680505.1 Noviherbaspirillum sp. | reverse complement strand
TGAACAAACGCAGGTTCGGCAGTAGCTGTGCTAGTGGCAGCACTATGCTTTGAGGGAGAAGAATCATCTTCATATTCTTCAAGCAGAGGATCAAATTTTGGTAAATCTTTACGCGGTTGAACTTGCCAATCAGTGATAGCTTTTGAGAGTGTCTCTAACTCATCTTGCATGTTAGGTTCTGTTTTGCCAGCAGCAGGCATGGATTCAGATGCTGCTGTAGCGAGTTCAGATTCTTGCGCTGCGATAGGGTTGAGTAAGAGATCAGCCGCTTCATCACTGACTAAGCGAGCACCTCCATCAAAGACTTGTCTGCATGCGCCACAACGTACCGTGCCATTGCGCAGCAACAGTTGTTCTGTGGTGACCTTGAAACGGGTTTCGCAATGAGGACAAGTCGTAATCAACATACTAGTGATAACTTAGGCTAAGAATTAAAGTAAGAATATCTATATTTGTCAGTCTGACTGACCAGCTAAGGCAACCCATCCTTCATGCTCAGCCCATACAGCAAGTTGAATAAATGGTTGATAAGCATGAATCACTTCTTCAGCTTGTCGTGCAAGCACGCCTGACAACACCATCTTGCCCTGTTTTTTTAAGCGACCACACAGCATGGGTGCCATGAGTTTCAATGGGCTTGCTAATATATTTGCTAGCAAATAATCGTATTGCTCATGAGGATACAAAGTGCCAAATTCTTCAGGTAGAAAATAATCGATAGTACAAGCATTGCGCTCTGCGTTATAGCGAGCTGATTCTATTGCTTGTGGATCGATATCGACACCATGGACAGAACTTGCACCTAGTTTGTCGGCCACCATAGCGAGTATGCCGGAGCCACATCCATAATCGAGCACAGTGCATGATTGCGGCGTATTTTTTTCTAACCATTCCATACACAGACGAGTGGTTGGATGGCTGCCAGTGCCAAAGGCTAATCCCGGATCGAGTTCGAGTACTAAAGCATTAGCATCAGGTGCAGCATGCCAACTCGGCACTACCCAAATACGTTCACCAATATGTATAGGTTCAAATTGCGATTGTGTGAGTCGAACCCAATCTTGTTCTGCAACTTCACGTAGTGTGAAAGGCCATGAATGTTTATTTTCTGGATGGGTTAATTCACAGGCTGCACATGCAGCAGCAACTAACTCTGCATGATTTTCATTCGACTCAGCGAGCGCAATAACACGACTACGCTCCCAAGCTTGTTGTTCTGGTTCCATGCCGGGTTCACCAAATAGTGCACGCTCTGCATCGGTGCCTTCATCGGCATCTTCCACTGAAACAGAAAGCGCGCCAGCTTCCATTAATGCATCAGACAAAAGTTCTGCATGCTGGCGCGGTACCTCTAACACTATTTCAGTCCAGCTCATGATGACCTGCCTATTTTTTGGCAGCTAGCTTGGGGTTATGTTCCAGATCTGGTTTGTCAGCCAGTTTATGTTCGAGATAATGAATGTTAGTGCCGCCTTCTGCAAAGCGTGCATCTACCATTAATTCACGATGTAAAGGAATGTTGGTTTGTATACCTTCTACCACCATTTCAGACAAAGCGATTTGCATACGTCGTATCGCTTGTTCACGTGTTGCACCGTACGCAATCACTTTGCCCACCATAGAATCATAGTGAGGAGGTACGTAATAACCTGCATACGCATGCGAATCTACACGTATGCCAGGACCGCCTGGCGCATGCCATGCAGTGATGCGACCTGGTGAAGGCGTAAATTTAAATGGATCTTCTGCATTGATACGGCATTCAATCGCATGACCTTCTAATACGATATCGCGTTGACGCAGTTTGAGTTTTTCACCAAAGGCTACGCGAATTTGTTCTTGTACTAGATCTACACCAGTCACCATTTCAGTGACCGGATGTTCAACTTGAATACGTGTATTCATTTCTATGAAATAAAACTCACCTGCTTCATAGAGAAATTCGAAAGTACCTGCGCCACGATAACCAATTTTGCGACAAGCTTCTGCGCAACGATCACCGATTTTTTCTATGAGTTTGCGAGGGATGCCAACTGCTGGCGCTTCCTCTATCACTTTTTGGTGGCGGCGTTGCATAGAGCAATCACGCTCACCTAACCAAATCGCATTTTTATATTCATCAGCGAGTACTTGAATTTCCACGTGACGTGGATTTTCCAAATACTTCTCCATATACACTTCAGGATTACTGAAAGCAGCACCGGCTTCAGTCTTCGTCATCGTGACTGCATTTAATAGCGCAGCTTCAGTGTGCACCACACGCATACCACGACCACCACCACCACCTGCAGCTTTAATAATGACGGGATAACCAATCTTGCGTGCAGTTTGAATAATGATTTTTGGATCATCCGGTAAAGCACCTTCAGAACCTGGAACACAAGGTACACCTGCTTTAATCATGGCTTGCTTAGCCGAGACTTTGTCGCCCATTAAGCGTATGGATTCTGAACGAGGACCAATAAAAACAAAGCCAGATTTTTCTACGCGTTCTGCGAAGTCTGCATTTTCAGATAAGAAGCCATAGCCAGGATGAATCGCCTCTGCATCCGTGACTTCTGCTGCGCTAATGATAGCGGGCATACTTAAATAACTTTGAGCAGAAGCAGCGGGTCCTATACAAACCGATTCATCTGCAAGTTTGACGTATTTCGCTTCGCGATCTGCTTCTGAGTGGACAACAACTGTCCTAATACCCATTTCGCGACAAGCGCGTTGAATACGCAAAGCGATTTCACCACGGTTGGCGATTAGAATTTTTTCGAACATAGTGAGCATCTGTATGTCACTGCAAGCAATCTCGTCGTATGACGGTTTGCAGCTAGCAGTGACACAACACCTTTGTGAAGTTATCCAATGACGAACAGAGGCTGGCCGAATTCAACTGGTTGTCCGTTTTCGACCAGGATTTGTGTGATGACACCTGAAGCATCAGCATCAATCTCATTTAACAGCTTCATAGCTTCGATAATACAAATCGTGTCACCGTCTTTAATCGTAGAGCCTAGTTCTACAAACGGTGCTGCACCTGGAGCCGAGGAACGATAGAAAGTCCCGACCATAGGAGACTTAACAATATGTCCGGTAGGCTCGGCCGCAGCGACTGGAGTAGCCACGGCAGGCGCTGCTGGTGCTTGAGCTTGTTGTGCAGCAGGAGCATGTGACATCGGTTGCTGCATCATCACCACTTGGTTAGAAGCAGCGGATGATTTAACGATTTTGACTTTGCTTTCTCCTTCTGTGACTTCCAGTTCGGAGATGCCTGATTCAGCAACCAAGTCGATGAGAGTTTTGAGTTTTCTTAAATCCATTGAAGATCCGTTTTATGAAACAAAAGAAAAATGGCCGTGATAAGAATGAGCCGCGATTATAAGCTTTGCAGCGAGATAATGGAAATTAGCTAAATTTAAAGCTTTTTGATGGCAAATTCGATACCAATGCGATAACCATCTGGCCCTAGTCCGCAGATCACGCCGGCCGCTAATTCAGACAAATAGGAGTGATGCCTAAAACTTTCCCGCTTATATATATTAGAGATATGCACCTCTACAAAAGGTATAGCCACCCCAGCAAGTGCATCGCGTAATGCAACACTAGTATGCGTAAGCCCGCCAGGATTAATCACAATTGCATCTACCCCCGCTGCTTTCGCGGCTTGTATCTTGTCGATTAATACGCCTTCGTGATTACTTTGCAGGTAAGTCAATTCAGCACCTGCAGCTTTTGCTTGAGCCATTGCAGCTTGCTCAATTTCAGCCAAAGTCGTTGCGCCATATACCTCTGGCTCGCGGCTACCCAGTAAATTTAGGTTAGGTCCATTTAGTAGTAGCAGGTTTGTTGCCATCGAGATAGCACTCGGTTTGACGAAGAAGGGGGCATTTTGCCGGAAAATGCAGAGTTAAGGCAAGCGAAAACCCGCAACGAGATTAGGGAGCGAGTAAATCTTCGCGCAATTTTTTCATGTCTAGCCGGCCAAGATAGACCTGACTGACCTGACCTTGCGGGCTAATTAAGACGGTAAAAGGTAGTCCTCCCGCCTGATTTCCAAATAGCCGCGAGAGTTCAGTGCCGTTCATGCCAGCCACAAGAAGTGGATAAGTAATGTGATGGGTTGAAGAAAATTCACGAATATTGGAGGGTGAATCTATGCCAATACCGATTATTTGTAGATTTTTATCTGCCATTTCATTTTGGAGTGCGACCAACTCCGGCATTTCTGAAACGCAGGGAGGGCACCACGTTGCCCAAAAATTAATTAAAAGATGCTTACCTTGCCATTCTTGTAATTTATGCATCTTATTTTCTGTGTCTGGCAGAGAGGTCGCCATTAAACTACTCACAGCAATTTGTTCTGGTGTGGGCTTACTCTTTAACCAACTTACATAAGCTCCTAAAGTAGTAAATAAGACAGCTGCCAAAATCAATAATGCAGTTTTACTTTTCATGCTTCATCGCTTTCGTTAAGTAGAGCGTTCAGCATGCTCAAAGTCAGTTGTTCTTGCACTTTACCGTTTCCAGCTCGGGGAGTGCTTCGAACATCATCAGGTTCATAAATAGTCAGGTGCACACCTTCGTTCTTCCACATAAAAGAAAGTGTCTCTAGCATTTCACCGCGCTGTTTGTAATGCGGCGTCTCGCCGACCACATAATCCACGTCAGCATTTAATAAAAAAACGGCAACATCTTTACCGCTTTCAGGGAAAAGCTGAATATGTATATCGGAGTGATCACCCGCCGTACCATTTGCAACAGCTCCCACCAAGCGTGGATGAAAGCGTTCAAATCTTTGCATGAGTTCTACAGCCAATAATCGTAGCGACTTTAAGCGTGCAGGTTGTTCATCACCCATGAATAGCGCTTGATATTCACGAACTTCTGCCTCAATTTGCGCGTTATCAGGCAAGACATCACCGCGTGTTTTGCGGTTACCGAGTATGAGTTTTGCAGCTTTACGTTTTGCAGTGGCATAGTCAGCGCCATCCTCAGCAATCATGCGTGCTGCTGCCATAGCTATTTCTGCTCTGAGGTGTTCACCATCGCTAGGGTAGAGGATCATAAGAGTTGAATAGACTGCTGTTTAACTGGAATACGGACTCAGATCATGCTTAGTTAATGTGTAAATACCATCATGGTGACTAAAAGCTAAATCCTAGTGATGATGCATTCAGTACGCGCTGAGTGAAGACAACGAGTTTTAGTCTGAAATTCCATGCTTGAACACGTTAGCCAGAGGCTAGGCTCAGGTAAAATCCCAGAGTTGCAAAAACCTGATTCTACAATGCATATTCATATACTAGGTATCTGCGGTACCTTCATGGGCGGACTGGCAGTACTGGCACAAGAAGCTGGACATAAAGTCACTGGCTGCGATGCCAACGTCTATCCTCCTATGAGCACGCAATTACGTGCACAGGGCATAGAGTTAATTGAGGGTTTCGATCCTGATCAACTGAAATTAAAGCCTGATCTCTTTGTGGTGGGGAATGTCGTCTCTCGTGGTAATCCATTGATGGAGGCAATTCTGAATCAAGGTTTGCCTTATACATCCGGACCACAATGGATAGGTGAGCACATCCTGCAAAATAAGTGGGTCTTAGCTGTGGCAGGCACGCATGGCAAAACCACCACTGCATCTATGCTCGCTTGGATACTGGAAGACGCTGGTTATCATCCAGGTTTTCTCATAGGTGGTGTGCCTATGAATTTTGGTATCTCAGCGCGTTTGCAAGGTAAGCAAAATGAAAATGCTTTCTTTGTAATTGAAGCAGATGAATATGACACTGCCTTCTTTGATAAGCGCAGTAAGTTTGTTCATTACCGTCCACGCACCGCGATACTGAATAATCTTGAATATGATCATGCAGATATATTTCCTGATTTGAAAGCGATAGAAACACAGTTTCATCATCTCGTGCGCACAGTGCCACAGATAGGTGGATTAATTGTCAATGGACGTGAAGAATCTTTGCGTCGCGTGATAGCACGTGGATGTTGGAGTCATATTGAATGGTTTGGAGGAGCAGCGGATGAAGGTTGGTCTATGCGTGAGCATGAGGATGCCTCATTTGATGTCTTACTAAAAAATGATTTGATAGGCACTGTGCATTGGTCCTTATCGGGCGAACATAATCGATTAAATGCAGTGGCAGCAATTGCTGCAGCTCGTCATGCTGGAGTGCCACCTGCACAAGCGATTCAAGCATTAGCGAGTTTTGAAAATGTGAAGCGTCGTATGGAAACGCGTGGAGTCGCTAAAGGTGTCACAGTGATTGATGACTTTGCTCATCATCCTACAGCGATTACGACGACGGTTGCAGGCTTACGTCATAAGGTAGGTCAAGCAAGAATACTGGCTGTATTAGAGCCACGCTCTAACACCATGAAGTTAGGCACGATGAAAGATGCACTGCCGGGTAGTCTGATAGAAGCTAATTTGGTATTTGGTTATGGCGCTAAAGGCGATGGTAAGAATGCATTAGGTTGGGATTTAAGTGCAGCGCTTGCGCCTTTAGGAAATAAAGCTAAGGCGTTTGATGATTTAGATTTGCTCGTGCATGCCGTTGCAGCTGCAGCACAATCAGGCGATACGATATTAGTGATGAGTAATGGTGGCTTTGGTGGTGTACATCAAAAGTTATTAGATGCAATAAATACTCGCGCAGATTGAACGCTGTTCCATGATTCTTTATCTGCATGGCTTTCGATCTTCACCTACATCATTTAAAGCGCGCATGATGCGTTCACATTGTGAGGCATGCGGAAAACTTGAAGAATTTATTTGTCCTCAATTGCCTGCTTCACCTGCATCCGCTATGCAATTAATAGAAAGTTTAGCGAGTAACTATGATGCAGAAGCGTTAACAGTAGTGGGTTCTTCTTTGGGCGGCTATTACGCAACGGCTTTAGCAGAGAAGATAGGTTGCAAAGCCGTGCTACTGAATCCTGCCGTAAGACCTGCGCAAGATTTACAAAAGCATGTAGGCGCACTCACGACATGGCATAGCAATGAGCCTTTCGAATTTAAAACAGAATACATTGCTGAGTTAGACGCGATTGCTGTGACTAAAATCACACAACCAGAACGATATTTTTTAGTGGCTGCAACGGGTGACGAGGTATTAGATTGGCGAAGCATGACTGAACATTATCAGGGTGCTCGACAATTAGTGATTGAAGGTAGCGATCACGGCATTTCAGATTTTGATAAGTACATCGATGAAGTTATCGCATTTTGCGGTAATGCCTAGTCATCAATATGTAATGGATCACCAAAGCCATGATGTTGAATAAACAAATACAACGAAAAAGTAAGCAATGAATTTATTTTTTGAAGAAGCCGGTGACTTCAAAGTGGGTGCTATCTTGTCCCAGCAGGGTGAGGCTTATCAAGTCGAAACACCTTCGGGTAAGCGCACCAAAGTACGTGCACGTGATGTCTTGCTGCAGTTTGCTAGTCCTACGCCGAGTGAATTAATGTCGCTAGCAAGTGATGTAGCAAAAGATATGGATACAGCTTTTTTGTGGGAAGTAGCAGGCGAGCAGGAATTTGATTTTACTGATCTCGGCATGGAATATTTCGGACATAAACCTGAGCCACAAGAAGCTGCAGGTTTGTTAATGAAGCTTGCTACTGCACCTATCTATTTTTATAAAAAAGGTAAGGGGCGTTATAAAGCGGCACCGCAAGCATCCTTACAGGCAGCCCTGCTAGGTTTAGAAAAGAAAAAACAGCAAGCCATATTGCAAGCTACTTATGTTGAAGAACTCAAGGCGGGTAAGTTGCCAAGCTCTATGGCTAGCATGATGCCGCAATTATTATTCAAGCCTGATAAAAATACGATTGAGTACAAAGCAGTAGAAGCAGCATGCATCGCTTTGCAAACAACGCCTGCGAGACTGATGTTAAAGGTAGGTGCAATACCGAATACCTTGCAACTACATTTCTCTAAATTTTTATTAGAGCAGTTTCCTAAAGGACGCGGTTTCCCTGCTATCACTTTGCCGAGTGCGCCTGAACTACCTATGGCAAGTGTGCAAGCTTTTTCAATTGATGATGTCACCACCACAGAGATTGATGATGCTTTCTCAGTACAGCATTTGGCAGATGGTGATATTTGCATAGGTATACATATCGCAGCACCTGCATTAGCCATACTAAAAGATGATGCAATTGATGTGATTGCGCGTTCACGTATGAGTACGGTGTATATGCCGGGTGACAAAATAACGATGTTGCCTGATGAATTCGTCAATCTATTTACCTTGGCAGAAGGCATGCCTAGACCAGCGCTCTCTTTATATGTCACCTTAAATAAAGAAGACTGGTCAGTCCAATCTACTAAGACAGTCATAGAGCAAGTTCCTGTAGCAGCGAATTTACGACACAATGATTTAGATGACTTAGTTACAGAAGATGCTTTGCAAAATGGTAGTGGTGACTATCCATTTAAAAATGAAATCAGTGTGCTATGGCAGTGGGCGCAAGTGCTAGAGCAAGGTCGTATGAAAAAGCGCGAAGAGTTTGGTTTGCGACCTGAACAAAATAATCGTGTGGATTTTAATTTTTATGTAGAAGACGATACTGTCACCATCACGCGCAGAAAACGTGGTGCGCCGCTTGATAAAATCGTCGCTGAGTTAATGATTTTCGCTAACAGTAGTTGGGGAAAATTAATGCATGAATGTGGTGTACCTGGAATTTATCGTGCACAGGGTGGTGGCAATGGCTGGTCATCTCGCATGCAAGTACGTATGCAAACACATGCGGCACCACATCAAGGATTGGGTGTGGATCAATACGCTTGGAGTACATCGCCATTACGTCGCTATACTGATTTAGTCAATCAATGGCAGATTATGGCTTGTGTTTCACATGCTGTGACTGCGCCACTGGTTGCGCCATTCAAACCTAAAGATGCAGATTTATTTGCGATAGTTTCTGCATTTGATGGTGCCTATGCAGCTTATGCAGATTTTCAAAACACTATGGAGCGTTACTGGTGTCTGCGTTGGCTAAGGCAAGAATCACAGCGGCAGGAATCGCAACGTATCGTTGATGCGGTCGTTTTAAAAGATGAAATGCTCAGGCTGACTGACATACCTTTAGTCATTCAAATGCCTAGCTTGCCTACCTTGGCGCGTGGATCACAGGTCAAATTAGAAATCTTGGATAGTGATGATATCGATTTATCTGTACAAGCACGCTTGTTGGAAGTCATAAAGACAGAGCTTGCAGCAGATGAAGATGACTTAGCGGATGAAGAATCTGAAGCGCATCCAACAGAGAATTTAACTGAGGATGCAACTGTAACAATGCAGTCCACTGAGGAGGTGCACACCACATCTCCTACTAACACGGAATAAGATGCATACGCCGCCACCTAATCGTTCATTAACGATAGCGGTCGGTGTATCGCTGCTAGTGCATGTCGTTTTATTGAGCATACATTTTGTCGCACCAGAACCATTTCGTTTCAAGCCTTTAGATCCTGCATTAGAAATTATTCTAGTGAACTCTAGCCATCAGCAAGCACCCCTGAAAGCAGATGCATTAGCGCAAGCGAATCTAAATGGTGGTGGCGATACAAAAGAAGGACGTGCAAAATCACCTTTGCCCGATATGAAAAAATCGGTAGAAGGCAGTGCATTAGAGGCACGTCGAAAACGGATTGCTGAGCTTGAACAAATGCAAAATCGTGTGTTGGCTCAAATGACGACGAAAACGCCGCAACGCGTGAAGCAATTAACGGATAAAACTAAATCTCAGCAACCTGATGCAGCG
>JAXISQ010000038.1:0-9831 GCA_034680505.1 Noviherbaspirillum sp. | reverse complement strand
TCGTAGCAAAGAACAAGCGATAGAAACTCAACTTGATGACTAATGTATCTATGAATATTCAATCGTCCCAGCCTTTATGGTCAGAATTGCTAATTGATTTAAGTAGTCCTGATTTAATCTGGCAATGTGTTGCTGTATTACTCTGTATGTTTGCTGGTTGGGCTTTGTCGCGTTTCATCATGCCTGCCTTTGCGGAGCGCGGCGCTACTTTGATTTCAAAAAGCGAGACTGCAGGATATTTAATGCGTGCTCTGTCGTCTTTGTTAGCAACAGCTTTTATTGCGCTTGCAATTCCGCTGTTGGGACGTTGGCAGCATACGTCAGTACTACGTATTGCCTTACCTTTGTTTATTTCGTTCTTGTTAATTCGTATTGTATTTTTTCTCTTAAGACGCGTTTTTGCGCACAGTGGAAAAGTTGGTAAATCTATTCTTAACTTTGAAAAAATATTCGCATCACTAGTTTGGATAGGTGTTGCACTTCATATCACAGGCTTATTGCCTGAATTGATTGCTTACCTAGAAAGCACAACGATACCTTTAGGTCATCATCATCAGTCTTTGCTCGATATATTACAGGCCTTGTTATCTGCGATCTTGACTTTGATCGTCGCATTATGGGGTGCATCAGTTGTAGAGCAACGCCTCATGCAAATAGAGTCGGTTCATCTATCTCTACGAGCTGTGCTAGCGCGTGTGGCACGCGCATCACTGATATTGGTTGCTGTGTTAGTGAGTTTATCGCTGGTAGGTTTAGATTTAACCGTGCTCTCAGTTTTCGGTGGTGCTTTAGGTGTAGGTATAGGTTTAGGCTTACAAAGATTAGTCAGTAATTACGTGTCAGGATTTGTAATTTTATTAGAACGTAGTTTTTCTATCGGTGATCTGGTTGTGATCGATAAATTTACGGGTCGTATTAAAGATATAAAAACACGCTATACCGTTTTAACGAATAGTGAAGGTGTGGAATCTGTTATTCCAAATGAAATTTTAATTGCGGGTGCAGTTCAAAATTTATCGCATACCGATTTAAATATACGTTTAACCACGAGCATTACCACCACGCATTCAGTCGATGTTGATGAGCTTTTCCCACAGTTGGAAAAAGTTGTGGCTAAGCTGGATGCGGTTTTACAAACACCGCCGCCGGAAGCTCAATTAGCGAAGATTGCAGAGCATGGACTTGTTATTGATGTGAGTTTTACGATTGCATCTAAGGATAAAAATAATAAGTCGCTGATTATGTCGAATGCGAATCGCGCTATTTGGCGCCAGTTGAGTGAATCGGGTGTCGCACTGGCAAATTCTTTGCCTTAGCAAGTTGTATATTAAAAGTGTTTTCAATTAGCTATTTTTAGTATTCAAAAGCCCATTCTTGATATCGATCTAGCCCGAAACAAAGTACAATCATAAGGTTGTCTTTGCGACTGTTTTGAGACTCAAAACCCTAGGATCGCAGGACGCTTTTGGAGAAAAAATTGAATTTCACCCAAACTTCCGATTTCGTAATTGATTTCCTTGCTCACGGCTTAGTCAGAGCTTCAGCTTGGGAATTGGTTGTGATCACTTTGATCATGACGCACATTACGATTGCCGGCGTTACGATATTTTTGCATCGCTGTCAGGCACACAGAGCCTTAGAGCTCCACGCTATCCCTAGTCACTTCTTCCGTTTCTGGCTGTGGATGACCACAGGCATGGTAACCAAAGAATGGGCAGCTATTCATCGCAAACATCATGCGAAATGCGAGACTGAAGAAGATCCGCACAGCCCAGTGACACGTGGCATTAAAAAAGTTTTTTTCGAAGGTGCGGAGTTATACCGAGCTGAATCACGCAATCGTGAAACCGTAGAAAAATATGGTCACGGAACACCTGATGACTGGATAGAACGTAATCTGTACACCAAGTATTCCGCACTAGGCGTATCCCTGATGTTGGTATTAGATCTGGTTTTATTCGGTGTGTTGGGCTTAACAGTATGGGCTGTGCAAATGGCGTGGATTCCAGTGACAGCTGCAGGTGTCATTAATGGCATTGGTCACTTCTGGGGTTATCGTAATTTTGATTCATCTGATGCATCGACCAACATCTTCCCATTAGGGATATTGATTGGTGGTGAAGAGCTGCACAATAATCACCACACCTATGGCACTTCAGCTAAGTTGTCTAACAAATGGTATGAGTTCGACATAGGCTGGTTGTATATCTCTATCATGGCTTTCTTAGGCTTGGCGAAAGTAAAGAAAGTGCCACCTGAGCCACGATTTGATTTGCAAAAACAAGTTTGTGATTTAACTACCTTGCAATCTGTGGTCGCGAATCGTTATGACGTGATGGCTAAGTATGCGCGTTCATTAAAGCGCACTTGGCGTGATGAAGTGGTGCAGTTAAAAGCGAGTGCACGTTTAGAGCCAGAGTTTTTGAAGTCGACGAAACAATTGTTGCAACGTGCTCCTGATACTTTGCAATTGACACAGAAGCAGCAGTTATCGGAGCTCTTTCAACATAGTAAAGCCTTAAAGACTATGCATGAAATGCGTACTGAATTGGCAGCACTGTGGGAGCGTTCGCATCAAAGTAGCGATCAGTTGGTATTGCAACTGCGTGATTGGTGTGCACGAGCAGAAGCTTCTGGTATTCGTTCTTTAGAAGAGTTTTCTCATCGCTTACGTAGTTATGCCTGATCTGGATTCTGTCACCAGTAGCAACTTTGCTTCTGGTGACAGCAATTAGGACTAGGTAAACAAAAAGCCCCGCATGTGAATGTCGGGGCTTTTGTTTTATCCGGCATAACATGCACCGGAAAGAAGTGTAGCTTATTTGATCTTAGTTTCTTTATAGATCACGTGCTTACGTGCCTTGGGATCAAACTTCATGATCTCCATTTTATTAGGCATGGTGCGCTTGTTTTTATCGGTGGTGTAGAAGTGACCGGTACCTGCAGTCGATTCCAGCTTAATTTTGTCGCGGCCTGATTTCGCCATGATGATTCCTTTACTGTTCTGTGATGTTTAGTCGTCTGATCTGACTTAGACTTTTTCGCCGCGAGCACGCATGTCGACGAGCACGGCATCAATGCCTATCTTGTCGATAATACGCATACCTGCGTGGGAAATACGTAAAGAAATCCAGCGATTCTCAGATTCAACAAAAATACGGCGATTTTGCAGATTAGGCAAAAAGCGGCGTTTGGTTTTGTTATTAGCGTGGGATACATTGTGGCCGGACATCGGCGCTTTCCCCGTTATTGGGCATTTACGTGCCACGGCATACTCCTTAAATGGTTCAAAAGTGCGAAAACACGAGAGTATATAGAAAAATGAATGAATATTCAATGACTTGCGTAAAACAATTGTGTCTTGATGATTGCTGAATTATTTAACAATTTCTGGGGCGCATGCTTGATTTTGGTCTTTAGCATAGGCCATGTTCATTGAACGACCAGGTTTTACCGGCGCCCACAATAATATGATCGAGTAAGGCGATGTCCATAGATTGCATAACGCGCTTTAGTTCTGCGGTCATGGATTTGTCCAAGGCGCTCGGTTCAGGCGATCCCGAAGGATGGTTATGCGCAAAAATCACTGCGGCAGCATTATGCGTTAAGGCTCGACGGAGAATTTCACGCGGATAAACGTGGGTACGGGTGAGAGTACCTTCAAACATTTTTTCACTTGCGATCAGTCTATGTTGCACATCTAGAAACAAAACCAGAAAAATTTCTTGGTCGTGACTGGCAAATTGCAGATGCAGAAAATTTTTAACGGCTAGGGTTGAATGCAAGAGTGGACCAGCTTTTAATTCCTCAACAATAGCGCGTCTGGCTAATTCAATCACGGTTTGGAAGATCGCTAGCTTGGCAGGACCTAATCCCTTGAGCTTGGCTAATTCAGCCGAGCTAGCAGCGAATAAACGATTCAGAGATCCAAAATGACTAAGTATCTCGCGTCCCAAATCAATCGCGTTTTTGCCTGCTATCCCAGTGCGTAACAAAATAGCGATTAACTCGGGATCAGTAAGAGATTCAGGTCCAGTAGCCAATAATCGTTCGCGAGGACGCTGATCTTTCGGCCATTCAGAAATTGCCATCTTCCGACTCCCCTTGAGTAAATCCACGAATATAGAAGGGGGTCATACTGAGCAAGTGAAAGCCTGTTGCGGCGGCTAGCTTACAATAGCGCCATCACTTTATTTCCCCTATTTTAATGACCAATAAACCACAAAACTGCATCACTGAGACGGCCTTTCTCACTTTGCATTACCGTCTTTCCTCAGCTGGTGGTGAGGACATTATTTCTACCTTCCATGAAAATCCAGCCACCCTACAAATGGGTAGTGGGCAGTTAGCACCGTTCTTAGAAGCCTGTTTAATTGGTTTGCCAGAAGGTGCGAATGAGATTTTCAATTTAGCGCCAGAACAAGCGTTTGGTCCTCGTAATCATGAATTACTACAGCGTGTTGCACTTGATACGCTTGAGCGCAATTCACAAGAGGGCGAAGAATATGCAGTGGGAGATTTGGTTGATTTTGCAGCACCAGGTGGAGGACGATTTGCTGGCGTCTTAAGAGAAAAAGGTGAGCATGATGCTTTGTTTGACTTTAATCACCCTTTAGCAGGACAACACGTAAAATTCGAAGTGCGCATTATCAGTGTGATGTAAGTCGTAAGACTTAAGTCACAAGCAAAGATGTTCAGGAGGCGAGATCAAAATGGAAAATAAAATGGATCAAGAAATTTTATTAGCGCAGCCACGTGGCTTTTGTGCCGGTGTAGACAGAGCGATAGAGATAGTCGAACGCGCATTGGCGCAATTTGGTGCTCCTGTTTATGTGAGACATGAGATAGTACATAACGCTTATGTTGTTGATGATTTGCGTAAAAAAGGCGCAGTCTTTGTGGAAGATTTATCAGATGTACCAACTGGACAGCATTTAGTATTTTCTGCACATGGTGTATCTAAGTCAGTGAAAGCAGAAGCAGAGCTACGTGGTTTAAAAGTATTTGATGCAACTTGTCCCTTAGTGACGAAAGTGCATGTAGAAGTAAGTAAGATGCGTGAAGAGGGCCGAGAGATCATCATGATAGGTCATGATGGTCATCCAGAAGTCGAAGGCACAATGGGGCAAAGTGAAGCTGGCATGTATTTAGTAGAGACGGTAGAAGATGTCGCAAGTCTACAAGTCACATCACCGGATGCTTTAGCTTATGTATCGCAGACCACCTTATCAGTGGATGACACCATAGAAATCATTGCTGCACTCAAAGCGCGATTCCCCACAATTGCAGAGCCTAAGAAAGGCGATATTTGTTACGCCACCACCAATCGTCAACATGCAGTGAAATTCATGGCTACACAAGCCGATGTCGTGATTGTGGTTGGTAGTCCTAGTAGTTCTAACTCAACGCGATTACGTGAAGTGGCAGAGAAAAAAGGTTGTGTCGCTTACATGGTGGATAACGCGAGTGAAATCAATCCTGCATGGATTAAAGACAGTCAGCGTATAGGTGTGACTGCTGGAGCATCCGCACCTGAAATACTCGTGCAAGAAGTAGTGGCAAAATTAAAATCATTAGGCGCAAAAAATGTACGTGAGCTTGATGGTGTAGAAGAGCATGTCACTTTCCCTTTGCCTAAAGGTTTGCATCCACGCACGACAACAAGCTAATACATGGATATTTTTCTTCAGCAAATCATTAATGGTCTCGTACTGGGCAGTATGTATGCCTTAGTCGCATTGGGTTACACCATGGTCTATGGCGTGCTTAATCTAATTAATTTCGCGCATGGCGAAATCTTAATGATAGGTGCACTGACAGCATTAAGTATCTTGCGTTTGTTGTCATGGTTAGTTCCTGATTTGCCGGGTGCTGTACAAATGCTACTAGCTGTATTAGGTGCTATTCCGGTTTGCATCATCGTTAGTATTCTGATTGAACGCATAGCCTATCGCAGACTACGTAATGCGCCACGTCTTGCTCCTTTAATTACAGCAATCGGTATGTCGATTTTGCTGCAAACCTTAGCGATGATGATTTGGGGACGTAATCCTCTTCCATTTCCACAATTACTCGCCAGTGAGCCATTTCATATTGGTCAGGCGCTGTTAACACCTACGCAATTAGTATTGTTAATCTCTGCAGCGGTATCTATGTGTACATTAGTCGTCTTGCTTGAAAAAACAAAACTAGGTCGGTCTATGCGTGCTGTTGCAGAAAATCCTAGGATTGCTGCTTTAATGGGTGTGAATGCAAATCGTGTGATTGTGTTGACGTTTGCAATAGGAGCAGCATTAGCTGCAATTGCAGGAGTAATGTGGGCAGCGAATTATGCAACCGCACAATTTGCTATGGGCTTTGTACCTGGATTAAAAGCTTTTTCAGCTGCTGTACTAGGCGGCATAGGGAATATTTATGGCGCAATGTTAGGTGGCATCTTGCTAGGATTGATAGAGAGCTTAGGTGCGGGTTATATAGGTGAGCTGACTGGTGGTGTGTTGGGCAGTCACTACCAAGATATTTTTGCATTCATTGTTTTAATTCTCGTCTTGACGATACGTCCTAGTGGGCTCATGGGAGAGCGTGTTGCAGATCGCTCTTAATAGTTTCATTTACTTATATTCTTACCAGTGAAGTCTCCATTATCCACCACTACACAAGATAATAATCGCCTCATTCTGAAGCGCGGTTTTTTTATTGTGTTGTTATTGATATTTCCATTTATTGCTATGCAATTTGGAAATTCATGGGTGCGCATTATTGATGTGGCCTTGTTGTATGTACTCTTGGCTTTAGGCTTAAACATCGTAGTAGGTTTTGCTGGCTTATTAGATTTAGGTTACATCGCCTTCTTCGCCATTGGTGCTTATTTAGCAGGTTTGTTTGCATCGCCACAGTTTGCAGTCGTCATAGAATCCTTGTTGATGGAATATCCTGCAGCAGGCGCTGCCTTATCAGCATTGGTTGGCTCTGATGTGGTTGCAAATGGCTTTCATCTTTCAGTGTGGTTCATCATTCCTTTGAGTGCCATCGTTGCGGGATTGTTTGGTGCAATTTTAGGTGCGCCTACATTAAAGCTAAGAGGCGATTACTTAGCTATCGTCACTCTAGGGTTTGGTGAAATTATTCGTATCTTTATGAATAACTTGAATGGCCCTATCAACATCACCAATGGACCACAGGGGATTAATTTAATTGATCCGATTCAAATAGCAGGCATATCTTTAGCGGGTCAAACAGGTAGTGGTGGCATGGTGAATGTTGCTGGTTTTATGCTGCCCTCCGTGAATGCGTATTATTTTTTATTTTTGATCTTAAGCGTCATCACCATCTTTATTGCACGACGACTGCAATACTCTCGACTAGGTCGCGCATGGATTGCTATTCGTGAAGATGAAATTGCAGCAAAATCTATGGGCATTAACGTGAGAAATGTGAAGTTACTTGCCTTCGCCATGGGTGCAACATTTGGTGGTGTGGCTGGTGCTATGTTTGCTGCCTTTCAGGGTTTTATTTCACCTGAATCATTTTCACTCACTGAATCCATTGCAGTATTAGCGATGGTGGTATTGGGTGGCATAGGACATATAGCTGGCGTAGTGATGGGCGCAGTGTTATTAGCAGCTTTACCTGAAATACTGAGACATACCGTGACACCGATACAAATGGCGCTCATTGGTGAAGTCTGGATAGATGCAGAAGTATTACGACAACTACTGTATGGTTTAGCGTTAGTTTGCATTATGTTGATACGTCCTGCTGGCTTATGGCCTTCGCCAGTTCGAGAAAATCGTCCTGTCAAAGTTGATGCTGAGGCGAAGCTATGACATCAACACCACTGCTACAGATAGAACAAGTGAGTAAGCGCTTTGGTGGCTTACAGGCTTTGTCTGATGTGGAATTAAAAATTTTTTCAAATCAGATTGTGGGATTGATAGGACCGAATGGCGCAGGTAAAACAACTTTATTCAATGTCATTACCGGTTTATATCAAGCTGAAACAGGACGCTTCTCTTTATCGGGAAAATCATATTCACCTTCAGCACCACATCGCGTAGCGCAAGCTGGGATTGCACGTACATTTCAAAATATACGATTGTTCGCAGATATGACGGCTTGTGAAAATGTGATGGTAGGTCGCCATGTAAGAACACATCAAGGCGTTTTAGGTGCGATCTTGCGTCATCCTGCAGCACGCAAAGAAGAAGCTGCAATAGCACAGCGCGCACTTGAGTTATTAGATTTTGTAGGCATCGCACATCTCTCAGATCGAGCAGCACGTCACTTGTCATATGGCGATCAGCGTCGTTTAGAAATTGCAAGAGCGCTCGCAACAGATCCTGTCTTGCTTGCATTAGATGAACCTGCTGCTGGTATGAATCACAGCGAAAAAGAAAACTTACATCAGCTGCTATTAAAAATAAAAAAACAATATTGCGCGATCTTATTAATAGAACACGATGTGAAATTAATGATGAGTATTTGTGATCGCATTACGGTGCTTGATTACGGCAAGATCATTGCTGAAGGTGAGCCACATGAGATTCAAAAAAATCCGGCTGTCCTTGCTGCTTATTTAGGTGGAGAGTTAGCGTGAGTACAGCACAGCCTTTATTGAGTGTGCGCGATTTAGTTGTGCACTACGGCGGGATAGAAGCTGTAAAAGGAATTAGCTTTGAGATCGCGCAGGGTGAATGTGTCAGTTTGATCGGCGCGAATGGTGCGGGTAAAACTACGACACTAAAAGCCATCACAGGTACATTGCCTGCTGCAACTGTACAAGGAACGATTACCTATGCAAATCAAATCATCACTGCACTTCCAGCATTTAATTTGCCTTCACTAGGTTTAGCGATGGTGCCTGAGGGGCGTGGTGTATTTGCACGTATGAGTATTAAAGAAAATTTATTAATGGGTGCGTATACACGGCGCGATCATTCTGAAATCGAAACCGATATAGAAAAGTGGTTTACGATTTTTCCACGTTTAAAAGAACGAGCTGATCAATTAGCTGGCACTTTGTCAGGAGGAGAGCAGCAAATGCTGGTGATGGCGAGAGCCTTGATGAGTAAGCCCCAGTTGCTATTGTTAGACGAGCCCTCTATGGGGCTGGCTCCGATTATGGTGGAAAGAATTTTTGAAGTAATTAAAACCATTGCTGCTGAAGGAATTGCTATCTTATTAGTAGAGCAAAATGTTCGTCAGGCTTTAGCTTTAACAGAACGTGCCTATGTGATGGATACAGGCACGATTACTTTGTCAGGTTTGGCGAGTGAGATATTAAATAACCCAGAAGTTATTCATGCTTATTTGGGTGGTTGAGAAATTTTAAAAAATGCTAAGAACTTTTTTTTATCACGGCTTCGAAATGACCGCCTTGATCAAAAATGACCATAGAATTTTTTCCTTCTCCTACGCGTAAAACAGCAGGTTTTCCATCACCATCTGCGCTATAAAAATCAACTGAAATATCTGTCCCATAATCTTGGTTTATTTTATTAATCATAAAGATAGTCCAGTCTGAATCGCTATACAGGGGATCAAAACTATTTATCGTACCCTTGCTGACATTTTGTAAGATGGATTTATAGTGCTGTGCTCGTTTGGAATGCTGACTGTCATAGTCCCCGGTGGCATGCTGTAATAAAGAGATAAGTAGGCAGTTATTTTCTTTACCAGAGTTTGGTTTGGTCAAATAATTATTTTCATCAAACCATTTCCTGAGGCGCAAATTATTTTTTGCGTGGGCTGACCACTCTGCAGAAGTAATTTTTCTTTTAGGCAGTGAGGTTTTTTGATGAACTGGTGTTTCATTTAAACTATGTTGAATAG
>JAXISQ010000037.1:0-9921 GCA_034680505.1 Noviherbaspirillum sp. | reverse complement strand
TATCATTCCACTCGCAGCGTTGATGTAGTCTCTCTAAAGTCGTAGGCTCATACCAGCAGTCATCATCGGGAAATCCACACCATTTTCCCTTTGCTTTAGCGATACCAATATTTCTAGCTGCTGCTAGATTAGCTGGATGGTGGCGTAAATGTTGGAGTGTAAGACTTTTAAACGGAAAGTTAATGAATAGCTTCTCTATTCTATTGTCATTATTTTGATCGACGATAATGATTTCAAAATTTTTAAAACTCTGCTGCGTTAACGTATCTAAAAGTCGACGTAATTCATCTGTGCGATGTAATGTGGCGATGATGAGTGATATATCAGGCATGTATGCTGACTTTGTCTGAAGCAGCCACTAATCTTTCACGGTAACGTCTCACGCCATAGCGTAAATAATGCAAACTATCTTCAAGAATGCCACCAGAGCTATAACGTAATCTGACGTCTAAATCTTCTCTCATAGCTGCAGATTTATTTGCAGTAGAAAGACTACCTGCATGTTCACGAAATGCAGTAAAGGCTAGTTCACTTTGCAGTGGCGTGGCGTATTCCGATAGTCTGAGCCAACAATCATAATCCATGGCATAACGTAGTGTTTCATCAAATCCGCCTGCATCGAGTAGTAATTGTCGCTGCACAAAGGTAGCAGGATGAGGAATAAAATTACCGCGTAAGAGTTGTTGACGGCTAAAGCGTGGTGCCCGCCAAGTTTCATTTGTTAGCTGATTATTTTTTATAATTTTTGTTCTACCAAACAGCCATCGACTATTACTTGTTGCAAATAAGTTATCTACTGCATGTAGGACTAAATCATCTAAGTAATAATCATCTGCGTGAAGAAAAGCGACAATCTCTCCTTGAGCCGCTTGTAATCCTCGGTTCATTGCGCGACTTACTCCGCCGCGTATATTACGTATAAGTGTCACTGGTCTAGGTATAGACCAAATTTGCGATAGTGTTGCGTCATGTGAGCCGCCATCAACAAATATAATTTCAACCGACACATGCTGTTGTTGTAAAACAGATTGTATGCAAGCAGCTAGCCATGCTTGACTATTCCAAGTACAGGTAATGATAGAAAAGCGTGGTACTAGCTTAGACATGTTTGATCTGTTATGCGCCCAGGTGGAAGTTGATATAACTTGATGAGTGATTCTGCTATATAGCTAACATCGGGATAACGATATCGCGCAATAGCTGAGTGTGATGAGGGTTGAAATAATGCTAACTCAGTAGCTAAGCTTGACATAGTTGGAAATAATTTAAGCTGATGTGGAAATTTTTCATAGATAACTAATTCAGTTGTTCCTCCTCTAGCTAAAGCAAATACGGTTTTTCCACATGCTAGTCCTTCTAATACCGTAGTTGGACAAGCTTCTTCACATAATGAAGGAACAACGATCACATCTGCTTGCATGACAAAAGCAAGTACATTGCTAGCAGATTGCCAACCATGAAAACACGTAGTTATACTTTGATAGCGCTGTTTGAGTCGTTGCTCTAGTTCGCCATCACCAGCGATATCAAGTTGAATATGATTTAACCGTTTTTCACTGATAGCGGATAAAAATTCCTGTACCCCTTTTGCTGCATATAATTTAGCAGCGACAAAAACTTTTAATAATTTTTTATCATCTGATAGCGCTACTTTAAGCGTATGTTGTTGAGCTTGAAGTTGAGCTTGAATTTGAGCTTGTTGGAGATCACGACTATCAATGAAGTTATGTAGCGTAAGTCCCCATACACCTGACCCAAAGCAGTTATGCAGTTTTGTTTGTAAAAAATCAGAAACAAAAACAGTTTTATGTTTCTGAAAGCCTTGTTGTACTTCTGATCGAAATCGTTTAACTGCAAGTGCTGAGATTTGTTCTTGTAGCCAATTAGGATGAGATGTACGGCATGTGGCACATACTTTGGCCGCTAAAGCATGACAGATACGTTTATTTTTGTAACGCACATGGATTAGGCATTCACTGCCTTGATCATGTCGTGTTTGTATGAAATTGATTTCACGAGGTATGAACTTTGCAACATTGGGATGATGGCCATGATAGTGAATAACATCATAAAGATTTGTTCTGCGTTTAATAGCATGGGCATAACGCTTGGCTGTATATGTTCGCTTTAGGGGATTAAATAACCCTAAGGGTATTTCTTTCCATCCAAGATTGTGGCTTGTTAAATCAGGATAAAAGCGACTGAAATAATTTTTAGAGTCAAAGTCTAATGGCCAATTTTCCTTATTACCCATTAAATCAACTACATGCCCTTGTTGTTGTAATGCTTTGCAAAGAGTAAGTACATGTTTGGCTAGTCCTCCCATAGTCAGTGCAGGTAGATCTTCACTGACCATTAATATACGCATAGATTTTAGGTGTGGCTCATGAGTTGTTTGGCAAGTAAAGATAGTGCAGATCTTTCATGCGCATTGACTATAAATACTAAACCTACGAGAGTAAAGATCGCTATGCTTAGTAATGACAATAAAATAAATCCTGTTAAATCATTGTTTAGGAAATATTTTGCAGGAATCATTATTAAGAGTACGCCCAAGCCTATTGCAATACTTGGGAAAAGAGCTAGTCGTATGGTTTCTTGCAATGATGCAGGTACAGTACGTTCATGTACTACATATAAAAATAAAATACTCATGATAAGTGATGCCAGTAAATGTGCGCCTGCAGCTCCACGAATATCAAAAAAAGTTGTTCCGATAAAAATTAATAGAATACCGACTATGCCTCGAGCTAGCGCGAAACGACCAGTGAGTTGTGGGTGTCCTAGTCCATCATTTACTAGCGATGGTAAATTTGTTAATGAGTCTAAGAACATAGCGAATGCGATTAAAATTAAAATCGGGTAGCCAGTTTCTACAAATTGTTCACCTACCCAGTAAAATAAAAATTTATCGCCACACAATATGACAATACTGAGTACAGCTAAATTGAGATAAGTAAGCAGTCTTGAGCTGTCTAAATAAAGCAGTCGTAATTGACTGATTTCGCCTCTAGCAGATAAGGCGGAAACTCTGGGGTAAATCACACTACTTAATCGATAGGTTAGTCCTAATAGGCGGCTCGCTAATTGCGAGGGAACTGTATAGAGTGTCACTGCAACGGGGCCAGCTAGTAAGCCTATGATGAGTTTGTCACCATACTGATGTAGTAATGATCCCATGCGTGATAAATAAGCGTAGGCACTAAAGCGAGTCAGTAAATGCACAATGTATCGACTAGGCCGACGTGGTTTAAGCCTTATATCCAATTGATGCAACATTGCCATTAAGTAGATTAAGTTGAGCGCAGAGATCACAACTCTTGCAGCAATGACGCCAACGATGCCACCATCTAAACTTGCAACCACAGCAGAAGTTATATTAAACACTACGCCAAACATACATTCAGATTGCGCTGAATAATCATAACGCTGTAAGGCTTGCGGTACTACTAGCAGATAGCTCTGCATTTGCGAGAGAAAAAATCCTAGTGCAGCTAAGCGTAAGGCGAGTAATAAATCTTGATGATTTTTTGTCGCAAGATTAAATACATGTTCTACCAAAAACTCTGCAAAGATGTATAAAAGCAGAGCTCCAGCTAAGCCAAGCAAGCCATAAAAAATACAACCAAACCAGAAAGTTTCAGAAAATTTTTCTTCTTCTTGTTGTGCATGAAATTGCGCTAGATATTTGATAGCTCCGGCTGAGAGATTTAAGTCCAGTACGCCAAAGTATCCAACTATAGAACCTATGAGTGTAATGATGCCAAAGCCTTCCATTCCTAAATATCGAATTAAGATTGGAACCGTTAATAATGCGACTAAAGTGGGAAGAGCGAGGCCAGATAGATTCCAGATTGAATTACGTAACAACATGTTGTTTGCTCGTGCTTATTCCTGCGTGGTTAGCGAGCTTAGGTACCAGCTTAGTTGTCAGCTTAGGTGCAAGAAATGGTAGAGCTAGTGTGAATCCTAGAAGTAGCATGGTGCGAAATTCAATGATGGGTGTGCCTACTAATAAAGTGGGTAGCCAAAATAATAGGCCAGCCAATCCTGCATCTGCTAGTAGTGCATGATTGCCACGATAGTGAGAGCGATAACGCATGCTGTGCCAGAAAAAAGTCATGAGTAGAGCAGAGAATAAAATTAGACCAATCACACCTGTCTTGAATAGTAAATGGCCAAAGCCACTGTGTACGTAATCAAATTCTCCAAAGTGGTAGTCCAATAGATTTTCTAGATCAAAAAATTTCCCCCAACTTCCTAAGCCCCATAGCCAGTTGTCTTGCAAGCTAAGTGCTGCAGTTTCTAATTCATAAAATCGACTCACTTCGGTAGCATGGCTAGGTCCTACGTCATACAACAGCGAAGAAATAAAATCAGTTTTATCTGCATTAAATTGCAATCTTTGTTGTATGACTGTAGTGGCTGACCCCAACATGATAAATACACTCAATGTAGAAAATTGAATTTGTTTTTTAATCGGTAAGCGCCACAACAAGACGCTAAACATGAACGCTAAACCTAGTAAGGAAGAGCGTCGAAATGATAAAACGATGGTTAGGATTTCAGCGATGAATAGCCCGTACAAAAATATTCGTTTCGGTAGGGAGAGCTTATGCCCTGGCATCCACAGTAGCCAAGCTATGCAGAATGCGGCAAATGCAGCAACATAGTTATCCGCTATATCAAAATATACTAATTTTATGTCTAGGTTTTCAAAGTTACGGTAAGGATTAGATGGATCGCCATCTAGTAAAAAATAACGAACTAGTCCGTAGATACAACGTAAGGCAGCCAGTCCTAGTAAGATAAGTAAAATACGATTTTGTTGTTTATCTTCTTTCAGAGCTAAGACTATCATCCAGCTAAAAATCAGCATGTTGATGACATTAATGAATCCATTCAATCCTAGTATCTTGTATAAATCCTGACCCCCCATTAAGCCAATTACGAGATGTGCCAACATTAAAACGAGAAATAATTGCAGATATTTTGCAAAGGGAGTGCTGGACGTGGATGGTGAGAGAGCAATAGTCTGAGATTTATTTTGTACCGTCAGTAAGACTATAGCGGCTATCCATAGCAACCAATTCAGTAAGGGAAAATAGAGTAGGCCAGTACCGCGTGAGTAAATTGTATTCTCTATATCTATCTGCCCCCAAGTGGAAGCAGGAAAGATAAATAAGATAGTAAGAAAGACGAGTACTAAATCATACGGACGTTTAATACTTATTAGGAATAAGCAAGGTATCGCTAGAATTGCGAACAATAGCAAGATAAAAACTGTGGTGGTTGAGATGGCTTGCATAGAACGATCACTATCTTTATAAAGCTAGCTTGATGTTGGCTAGCTGTTATTGTGATGTACTTGGTGCTGTTGCCTATTGCGTTTACTCAGGGATTTTTATGCGTGATGTGGTTGGTGGATTGCGTTCGCGCAGGGATGATGCGATTCGATGTTGAGCTTAACTATTTTTATTTTTTCTATTATTTATTGTGAGTAGTGATAGGCAGCTAGCAATCAAGATTGCAGCTAGGATGTCTATACTTAAATCATATAAGGATGCATTTCTAAATGTCATTGTGCTTTGTATGAGTTCATCTGTCATGGCTAGGATGACTATGATACTGAGTGTAAGAGTAAATTTTCTCAAATGCGTAGTACTTAGGGAGAGATAAATCAATGCGGTCAGTAAGCTATATGCAAGAAAATGCAAAATTTTATCGTTGATTTTTTCAGCCAGTGCTTGCGCGTTGCCTGGTAATGATCCTACGATAATCATGAATAAAAAAAAGATCAGTGCAATGGCAAGCCATGGCCACTGAATTTTTATCATGAGAGTACGTGATCTTGCATGCTGAATTTATGCTTGGTTAATAAAATAGTCGCGCGTGTAACGATGTATTTGTGGATCACGTTGCATGATTTCTTGTTTAGTCCAGCGGTAATGCGCATGCTGATCGGTAGGTAAGCTAAGTTGGTCTGCATGGACTTGTAGGTGATAAGCCAAGGTAATGTAATGCGTGCTTTGTCCTTGTTCACCCAAAAAGTTTTCATTATAAAAATGCTGATAAATGCCTTTAAATTTTGAATCCTGTATGTTGAATGTTGTGCCTAATTCAGTCAGGGTGATGCGCTGAAATGCTGTTTCTATTCTTTCATTTTTTCTAATGCGCCCACCTGGAACAAACCAACTCGACAGAGCAGGTGGATTACTACGCCAGCCTAGTAGGTATTGTTCGTTTTGATCTTCCACCAAAAGATCAATTGCAATTAGTGGCATATTTTTCACCATACTAGCAAATTCAGCAGTCGGTAAAAATTGACTAGTTTGTTCGGATTGCGTTATCAGTTGTGCATTAGTAGGCATGGGCATCTTTCCATCCATAGCATGCAGTCCACAGTATGATTTTTAAATCCATCCATAAAGACCAATGCTGAATATAGTGAATGTCGAATTCTACTCTACGTGCCATTTTTTCTTGCGTATCAGTTTCACCTCGTAATCCATGAATTTGTGCCCAGCCCGTAATGCCTGGTTTTACTCTATGTCTTTGCATATAGAGAGTGACTTTGTCTTTGTATAAATCATTATGTTGTATGGCATGGGGGCGCGGGCCCACCACAGACATTTCACCTTTGAGTACATTAAAAAATTGTGGCAGTTCATCTAGGCTGGTTGAGCGAATAAACTTACCTATAGGAGTAATGCGACCATCATTGCGTGTAGCTTGTTCT
The DNA here is from genome assembly GCA_034680505.1 of Noviherbaspirillum sp. Taxonomy (GTDB): domain Bacteria; phylum Pseudomonadota; class Gammaproteobacteria; order Burkholderiales; family Burkholderiaceae_D; genus Pernthalerella. The sequence goes on along the minus strand of JAXISQ010000037.1, from coordinate 3,182 downwards.
AAATAGTCTTTGTGTTCACTATGTTTTTTCATGCTCCGGAATTTATAAATTTTAATCAGTTTTCCATTGATACCTAATCTGGTTTGTTGAAAAAAAACAGGCCCTGGTGAAGTCAGTTTAATGATGATGGCTAATATTAAAAATACCGGACTAAGGAAAATTAATACACATACTGAAAACACTTTATCAAATAATTCTTTTGCAAGACCAGGTATGCCATCGGATGTCGGTCGGTTTAAATCGATGACAGGCATGCCAAATAAATTGATGGTTTTGTGACTAAGTATGCCTAGTGCGCTAGTATCGGGTATCCATCGGATATCAACTAAAACATTGCATAAGAGAGTGCGTATTTTCTGTAACGTGTTGAATTCTGATAGTGGTAAGGCTAGCCAGATTTCATGGATTTTATGTTTTATAACGGCTTCTGGAATGTCTTCTAAGTTTGGTATTTTTTCTATGTTGGTTGCATAAGTGTTAGAGCCATGTATTGCGCTCACTTCATAGCCCGCCCATTGATGTGATTGCGCTCTTTTATGTATTTCTTTTCCTACAGTTCCATAACCTATGATGAGTACTCGTTTGTTTTCACTAGTTGATTTATTTAGCGTTGCAATGAGTGAATAGATCAGAGGGCGTAATAGTATGATTGCTAATATAGAGAGACCTGCCCAATAAGCCATCCAAAGTCGAGATAAATCATCGACTCCTCGAATTAAAAAACTTAATATTAAGCCACTTGCCAGTACAGAGAATATTGCTAATGATGTAAGTATGAATTGACTGCTGAATGTTTTTCCTCGCCATGCTTGGTATAAATCAAATTGTGAAAAAATAGCAGGTGAGACAGCAGTACAAAAAAATAATGTGGTTTGATGAATTTGCGTAACATCATCTATGCTTGTGGAATAGCGTAGTAATGCCGCTAAATTGCCCATGCTATATAACAACAACACATCCAGAATGCGTAATAAGCATTCAGTCTTAGGTGTCTGTGTATGTTCTAAAACTTGCATGACGTTATATCGTCTCGATGTAATTACTTATTTTCATTTATATGTTCATACTGTCTTCTGATAGAACCACTTTCATGAATACTAGTGCGTAAAGTAGAGATGAATCGATAAGACGTCAGTGATCTTGGTAGATATCAAGGCAGTGAACTAAAAGAATTTGATGCAGCGCACTATACTTTTCTTGCTTAGTGATCAAACACTGCTTAATTCTGGGTCTATTTTTTAGGTGATCGACAGGATGCGTTATCATGCGCGACATGAAAAATGCAGACATACCTAAAGACAATACGCAAGACGACGCGAAAATCGATACGCTAGAAAACTCAGGTAGCTTGTATAAGTTGGTTGGAGGCGATCAAAAATTGCGAGAACTCGTCGACCGCTTTTATGACTTGATGGATTTAGAACCAGATTTTGCTGCGCTACGTGCTATGCATCCTCCTAGCTTAGATGTGTCGCGTGACAAGCTCTATCATTTTTTGTCTGGTTGGACAGGTGGTCCAGATTTATATACGCCACGCTATGGCAATGCTTTTTTGCGGGCGCGGCATTTGCCTTTTGCGATTGGCACATCGGCCCGTGATCAGTGGCTAACTTGTATGGTTTTGGCGATGCAGGAATGTGAGATTAGCGAAGATAAGCAGGATATTTTGTTAGAAGCTTTTTTTAGAACGGCTGACTGGATGCGTAATAAGCCAGATAACTGACTGCATTAGTCTTTTTTAGATTAGTCCTTCGAATGGAATCACTTCTACGCTAGCACCGGCTGCAATATCACTTTGATCATGCTGCAGTATTACCATGCAGTTTGCTTCTGACATAGAGCTGAGTATGCCTGAACCTTGTGAGCCCGTGATACGCACTTGTTGTTTGCCGTGCTCATCATAAAATAAAATACCACGTTGATATTCTGTTCTGCCTGATTTTTTTCTTATCGCATGCGCGCTTGTGACTTGCATAGGATGTATGTCAGTTTTACTGCGGCCACTGAGTTGATATAAAGCAGGTCGAACAAAAAAATAAAAAGTCACCATGACTGCAACGGGATTGCCGGGTAAACCAAATAAGACAGCACTATGTTCACCGGATGTGATTTTTCCAAATGCCATAGGTCGTCCTGGACGCATAGCTATTTTCCAAAACAACACCTCACCTAATTTATCCATTAAGGTGCGTGTGTAGTCTGCATCACCACCGGAAACACCACCCGATGTGATGATGACATCCGCTTGCGTGCAAGCGTCACGCAAAGCAGCTTCTAATGAAATCGGGTCATCTTTTACAACCCCCATATCTATGGGTATGACGCCCATTTTTTTTAACATGCCATGTAAGGTGTAGCGATTGCTGTCGTAGACACAGCCTTCAGGTAGTGACTCACCGAGTGAACGTAATTCATCTCCGGTTGAAAAATAAGCGACGCGCAGTTTTCTTTTAACGCTCACTTGCGCGATACCTAGTGAAGCAATCAAGCCTAGATCAGCAGGGCTGAGTAATTTACCTGCTAAAAGTGCAGGTTTATCTTTGGCGAGGTCTTCGCCTTTAAGGCGGCGATTAGCTCCAGCACTAATCAGCTTGCTAGAAAATGAAATAGCTTCTTCGCTATCTTGTTTGTGCAGTGTGATGAGTTCTTGTGGAATGACAGTGTCACAGTCATCTGGCATTTGTGCGCCAGTCATAATACGTATGCATTCATTCGTCTGCACTGTGCCAATAAATTTTTTGCCGGCCACAGCGAGTCCAACCACACGATAAGTTGTATTGGTTGGGTTGGCTAAATCTGCACTACGTAAAGCATAGCCATCCATCGCGGCGTTATCATGCGCAGGTACATAAATAGGCGAAATGATGTCAGATGCAAGTATGCGGTCTAACGCATCTTTTAATGCAACGATTTCATTTTCTTGGTGTGGGATGAGATGTTGCTGGATGATGGATTGCAAATTGGCTACTGACAATCCATAGCCATCATTACTTACTTGTGATGATGTGTTCTCTGACAGAGTTGGTTTCAGCATAAGCTAGCAGAGAGTGATGGAATTACGGTGTGACTTAAACGGACTATATAAAATAAGCTAGCTAACTTAGCCACCAATATAAGACATTTCTACTTTACGGACGGGTTGTGTAATGCCATCGGTGTTACTAGTGCGTAGTTCAGAATAG
>JAXISQ010000036.1:0-10071 GCA_034680505.1 Noviherbaspirillum sp. | reverse complement strand
TTTCGGACGAGCAGCCATTTAACCGCATGCTGGTGAAATTGAAAAAAGAAATCATCACCATGCGTCACCCCTTGATTAAACCTGAACTGGGACGCGCACCCGTTGTCAAAGCAGCCGATCTCAAACGCTGGTTGGATAAGGGACATGACGATGCAGGCAAACCTGTCGTCATGGTGGATACACGCAATGCATTCGAAGTCGATGTGGGTACTTTTGAGAATACGATTGATTATCGAATTCATAAGTTCAGTGAATTTCCTGAAGTGATAGCACGTCATAAACCTGAACTAGAAGGTAAAACCGTTGTTACATTTTGTACCGGTGGCATACGCTGTGAAAAAGCGGCGATACATATGCAAAACATAGGTTATGACAGTGTGTATCAACTCGAAGGCGGAATACTTAAATATTTTGAAGAAGTAGGCGGCGCACATTATCAAGGTGATTGTTTTGTTTTCGATCGCCGTACAGCACTCAATCCCGAACTTGAAGCTACAGCTACGGTGCAGTGTTTTGCTTGCAGAGCAGTGGTAACGCCGCGTGAGCAAATTTCACCTCTTTACAAACAAGGTGTGTCTTGCCCGCACTGTGCTCAACAAGCACAAGCTGCTTGATACGTGAAGCATGATGAATCAAACATGCTTGCAATTTTTTTACCTCACTAGTTAGATAAATTTTTATGGGCTATGTCGGGCGGTTCGCACCCTCTCCTACTGGCCCTTTACATGCAGGCTCATTACGTACTGCTGTAGCGAGTTATTTAGATGCCAAAGCTCATCATGGTTTATGGTTAATACGACTAGAAGATCTCGATACACCACGTAATATTCCAGGTGCTGATCAGCACATCATCTCAGCGTTAGCGACATGTGGCATGCATGCTGATGGTGAAATTCTTATTCAAAGTCATCGCCACCATTTTTATCAAACAGCATTTGAACAGTTAGAATCCTTTATCTATCCTTGTGCTTGTAGTCGTAAAGAAATCGCTGATTCACAAACGCAAATAGGTAGTGATGGTGCTGTTATTTACCCAGGCACTTGTCGTGATGGCATCGCAATGAATAAAGCAATACGTTCATGGCGTTTGCGCATACCTGATGCTACTGAGCCTCAAAGTCACATTAGTTTTACCGATCGTTGGCAAGGCCTACAACATTCTTGTCTTGCTACTGATACGGGGGATTTTGTTTTAAAGCGTGCCGATGGCTTTTGGGCTTACCAACTTGCCGTGGTTGTGGATGATGCTTTGCAAGGTGTGACGCATGTCGTGCGTGGTGCTGATTTATTACATTCAACTGCAAGACAAATCTTTATACAGTCGCTATTAAATGCGCCTTCTCCTAGCTATCTACACGTGCCTGTTGTGACGAATGATGTAGGAGAAAAGCTATCCAAACAAACCGGCGCAGAAAGTCTGGATCTTACTCAACCTTTAGAAATTCTTTTAACAGCAGCACGAGGATTACAGCTTGTACTAGATGAACAGCGTGTGAATTCTATAGAGAGTTTTTGGCAGCAAGCTATTCCTGCTTGGGCTGCACGTTTTTTATAAGCTTTTTTAAACTAGGCTAAAGCTTTAGCGTTTAACCACACCACCTAATAAAGCAGCACGTTTTTGAGGCTGCGCTGTTTTATTTGAAATTTCTTTTACTGGCTCAGTTGCTGGCGTTGTTGAAGTGCTAGCTTCATACGGCTTTAAGAACCAAGGATCTATTTTTTCTTTTGGCGGCACATAACTTTGCTGACGATCTCGACCGCGTGATTCTCTACCCTTAGCTGACGATCCTCTATCCGCATTTCTATCACTACCACGCTCTGCGTCGCGACCATCTGTCCTTGACGCACCAGATGTACCAGAAGAAAAACCTTCTAATTCAACTGGTGTGAGTTTTTGTTTAATCAGCTTTTCTATATCAACAAGTAAACGTGTATCTTTTTCTGAGCAAAGAGAAATCGCATCACCAAATGCACCAGCACGACCAGTGCGACCTATGCGATGGACATAGTCTTCTGCGCTGTAGGGCAAATCATAATTAATCACGCAGGGTAAGTCTGAAATATCTAAACCACGCGCTGCTACATCGGTGGCGACTAGCACATCAATCGAGCCATTCTTAAATGCTTCTAGTGCCGCCATACGTTCATTCTGTGTTTTATCACCATGAATCGCTGAAGCTTTTACACCCTTGCGCTCTAATTCTCGAGCAAGTCTTGATGTACCAATTTTTGTATTCGCAAACACTAAGACTTGTTTTAAATCTCGACCACGAATTAAATGCGCTACTGCTTCACGTTTATCTTCTTCATCGACTTTATAGACAACCTGCGTCACTCTCTCAGCTGTCGCATTACTACGCGCTACTTCGATCAACACAGGATTTTGTAAAAAACTCGCTGCAAGTTTTTTGATCTCAGGCGAGAAGGTCGCTGAGAACATAAGATTTTGTCTTTTCTTAGGCAGCAAATTAATGATGCGTTGTAGATCAGGTAGAAAACCCATATCCAACATACGATCTGCTTCATCCATCACAAAAATTTCTGTCTGCGATAAATTGACTGTTTTTTGCTGTACATGATCAAGCAAACGTCCAGGCGTTGCGATCACAATTTCTATACCACTGCGTAATGCTGTCGTCTGCGGTGCCATATCCACACCACCAAACACAACAGTCGCTCGCAAAGGTGTGTGACAAGAATAGGCTTTTACATTTTCTGCCACTTGATCTGCTAGCTCACGCGTAGGCGTCAAAATTAAAGCGCGTACAGGATGACGCGCTGGTGAAGCACTGGTATTAGCATGCGCTAGTAGTAACTGAATAATCGGTAAAGAAAAACTCGCTGTCTTGCCTGTTCCGGTTTGTGCAGCACCCATCACATCTTTGCCCTGTAACACCACGGGTATGGCTTGCGCTTGAATAGGTGTGGGGTGGACATAGCCCTGATCTGTCAGTGCCTGCAAAATTGCGGGGGCAAGACCAAACTGATCAAAGCGTGGAAGCTCGGCTTGAATTTGCGGTGACGGCGTTGCGTCTGATATTGAGTCTGTAGCTGACATTCTTAACTTAGAGATTAGCAACCCAGTATAGCACCCACCTTAGTTGGCACCAAACTCACTCTCCCTAAACCCAGGGACTTACAGTCGATTTTTATTATCATTTTTATAAAATATCTTCATAGGATGACGAATTCTCAAAAACTTATCGCGCTTAAGACTTAAATCACAAGTTTCTGCTTTAAAATTCAGGCAGTTGGAATTTTTTGGAGGTTGCTGAGATGGCTGAAGAAGTAAACAAAGGTGTATTAATGGTTGGCCAAGGCGTTATCATGCGCGGCGAAATCAAAGTCCCAAGCATTGCATTAATTGATGGAACGGTTGATGGCGTACTCGAAGCTGATGTCGTTAACATCACTGAAAATGGCACTATGACTGGTACCACCACTGCAAGCCGTGTCCGCGTTGCTGGCAGGATCAATCAATCCACCACTGCTCGTACAGAATTATTCATCACTAAGTCTGGCTCAGTGACCGGTACTGTCGCTTACGGCGAACTAGAAATTGAAAAAGGCGGCGTCTTTGAAGGAAGCGTCAGCAGCACGAAATAAAATGCGGCCTTGATGCAGTATTAAGCAACAAAAAAACAAAACCCGCGCAGTTGCGCGGGTTTTGTCATTTATTGGTGGGCCCCCCGTGAGTCGAACACGGCACCAACGGATTATGAGTCCGCTGCTCTAACCAACATGAGCTAGGGGCCCTTTAACCTCAGTAACGCTAATCCATTTTGGATTTTATCGCGCTTAAACCGTCGTAACCTAAAAACTGATTTCGATACAACGGTTTTATCCGAAATTAACCGCCTTCGAGGAAGCTCTTGAGCTTGTCAGAGCGTGAAGGATGACGCAGTTTACGTAATGCCTTCGCTTCTATCTGGCGTATACGTTCACGTGTCACATCAAACTGCTTACCTACTTCTTCGAGAGTGTGATCGGTCGACATCTCAATACCAAAGCGCATGCGTAATACTTTTGCTTCGCGAGGTGTCAATGAATCCAACACATCTTTTACAACACCACGCATCGATGCATGCAATGCCGCATCAGCAGGTGCGAGTGTATTGTTATCCTCAATGAAGTCACCAAGATGTGAATCATCATCATCACCAATTGGCGTTTCCATGGAAATCGGCTCTTTAGCGATTTTCATGATCTTGCGGATTTTATCTTCTGGCATTTCCATCTTGATCGCCAGAGTAGCTGGATCAGGCTCAGCACCTGTTTCCTGCAAAATCTGACGCGAGATGCGGTTCATTTTATTGATGGTCTCAATCATATGAACCGGAATACGGATAGTTCTCGCTTGGTCAGCAATTGAACGAGTGATTGCCTGACGTATCCACCATGTTGCATAAGTAGAGAATTTATAACCACGGCGATATTCAAATTTATCTACCGCTTTCATCAAACCGATATTGCCTTCTTGAATCAGATCCAAGAATTGCAAACCACGATTGGTATATTTTTTCGCAATCGAAATCACCAAACGCAAGTTAGCTTCTGTCATTTCACGTTTAGCTTTACGTGCTTTGGTTTCTCCCGCTGCCATCTTTTTATTGATGTTACGAAGATCCGCCAATGGCAGCACCACACGTGATTGCAGATCAATCAGTTTCTGTTGTAGCTCTTTGATAGTTGGCACATTACGCGCTAACACCACGCTGTAAGCATGATTGCCAGTCACTTCGCCGTCTATCCATTTCAGATTTGTTTCATTACCTGGGAAGACTTTGATGAAATGCGGTCTAGGCATGCCACATTTATTCACTGCGACATCCAGAATTTGTCTTTCGATTTGACGTACTTCATCTACTTGACCACGCAAGGTGTCACACAGTTTTTCTACGACCTTGGCTGTGAAGCGTATGGTCATAAGTTCGCTAGTAATTAACTCTTGCGCTTTAACATATGCTTTAGAGTTGTAGCCCTCTTTCTCATACGACTTACGCATTTTGTCGAATTGCGTTTTGATATTCGCAAATTTTTCTAACGAATCACGCTTTAATTGTTCAAGCTGCTCTGCAGAGAAACCAGCAGCGCCACCATTGGCGTTACCGTCTTCCTCTTCATCGTCTTCTTCATCATCTTCTTCGTCTTCTTCTGCAGCAGCGGCCGCTGCTGCCGCTGCGGCAATAGCTGCAGGAACAACATCAGGCTCAACAGCATTCGGATCAACCAAGCCATCAACGATTTCATCGATCTTGGTTTCATCGTTCGTGATACGTTCAGCTGCAGCGAGAATTTCTGAAATCGTCATAGGACATGCCGAGATAGCTTGGATCATGTCTTTCAATCCACCCTCGATACGTTTTGCGATTTCAATCTCACCTTCACGCGTTAAGAGTTCAACCGAACCCATTTCACGCATGTACATACGAACTGGATCTGTCGTACGACCAAAATCTGAATCCACTGTTTGCAGCGCTGCTTCAGCTGCAGCTTCTGCATCATCATCATTAGCAACGGTTGCAACGTTATCAGACAACAGTAGTGACTCAGCATCTGGTGCATGGTCATACACTGCGATACCCATATCATTAAAGGTACCGATAATGCCTTCAATCGCTTCTGGATCAACAATGTTTTCTGGCAGATGGTCATTAATTTCTGCATGCGTCAAAAAGCCACGCTCTTTACCTAACTTAATTAAGGTTTTGAGCTTTTGACGACGACGTTCTAATTCTTCTTCCGTTGCTTCAGAATCAGAAGAGAAAGCATCTTTTAAGAATTGTTTTTCTTTCGCTTTGCGATCACGTGCTTTAGCTTTATCAGCCGCTTTTAACTCGGCACGTTCAACTGCATTCAATGCTGCGATTTCTTCATTTTCTGGCTGAAAATCGCGTGGCTTACGACCACGACGACCAGGGACTTTTACTCCAGGAAGGATATAACCTGAGGTATCAATTTCAGCCAGTGCTGCTGCATCGGTAGTTTGTTTTACCGACATCAATTTATGATCACCTGATGCAACCGGTGTCGCAACTACAGGTGGTGGTGCTGTCTTCTTTGCGACTGGAGCAGCGGCTTTGGGTGCAGCGGTCTTTGTTGCAGCCGTTTTTGGCGCAACGGCTTTCGGTGCTGCTGGTTTACGAGTTGTCACTGCGGCTTTCGTTACTGGTGCTTTATTCGGTGCACTCACTGCCTTGACAGGTTTTTTGGGCGCTGCTTTAGCCGCTACCTTGGGAGCACTCACTGCCTTGACTGGCTTTTTGGGTGCTGCCTTAGCTGCCGAACTGGTCTTAGCGACCACTTTAGCGGGCGATTTGCTCGATGCTTTATTTACGGTTTTACTTGCTGCGGCCTGTTTAGGCTTTGCAGCAGTTTTAGTTGCAACAGCTTTTGTAGCTGTCTTAGTAGCTGGTTTTGCAGCCACTTTTACCGGCTTTACGGTTTTACGCGCAGGCGCAGATTTAGCTGCCTTTGCTTTGCTAGGAGAAGTTTTCACAGTTTTTTTGGTTGCGTTCGCCATGGGTCCATCCAACAAATGGGTTTGCCAATGCTGCAAAGGAAACTGGAGAGTGAGCCGGGGCTGATAATTATCAGCAGTCGGGCAGTCCGGTATTTTTACCGGGTCGTTCTGCCATGAATTTTTGGCCTGTCAGTCCAGCAGGATTAAATAAAAAAATTCTGTACAACGTTGATAGAAAAGCCTTCCATTATAGCACAGTGAAGTAGCATTTCCCTCTGCTATCACTCTCAAAAAGCTGACTATCATTGCGCGGCATCGAGATCGATCGCCAATCTCAACTGCTCTAGCTCAATGTTAATTTCTCGATAACGCGCTCTTGCTTGCTCAGCTTCCAACCCCGTGGCAATCAGCCGTTCTTGCTCGGCCTTCAGGGTTTTGATGCTGGTCTGGCGCAAGGCTCCAAACAACTCTTTACGAGCTAGCTCTAGTTCAGATTCGGATTCGGCAGCAATTTCTGCAATTAATTCATCAAATTCGGCAGACTTTTCCTGTAACACTTGCGCCAACACCGCAAATTGCAAAGTACCTGGCAACTCCCCACAGGCAGCAATCAAATGTCCCAGCATCTCTCCATCATTCGCACCAGCGTTCGACAGCATGGCAATTGCTTGCGCATCTAGCTCTCTGACCAAGATGGGGTGGGCAAGTAACAATCGCAAGACCTGGCGTTCTAATTCAACTGGTGGCTTTCTTTTTATTGCTGGCGCAGACTTGCGTCCACGCGGTGAAACTTGCTGCATCTCGAACAGGCTAGCAATTTCTTCCATGGTGCTGCCCGCGGTCTGCGCTAACTGTCGCATTAACTGCAATCGTAATGCAGATGTCGGCATCGTTTGCAACAAAGGCTTGGCTTCAAATAATGCACGTGCACGACCTTCTGCCGTTTCCAAATCATTTCCTGCACTCACCTCATTCAAAAAGAACTGCGACAAAGGCATGGCATCTTGCACCATCGTTTCAAATGCCTCTGTACCAAATTCTCGGATATAGCTATCCGGATCATGCTCGGTGGGTAAAAATAAAAACTTCAAACTTTTATTGTCTGATGTATGCGGCAAGCAAGCTTCCAATGCACGTCTTGCCGCTCGACGTCCTGCTGCATCACCATCAAAACTAAAAATCACATTTTCAGTCTGACGCAATAATTTTTGTACATGCACAGGTGTACAAGCTGTTCCTAAAGTTGCTACTGCTTGAGCAAAACCAAATTGCGCTAGCGCCACTACATCCATGTAGCCCTCTGTAACTAAGACATAACCTTTGTCTCGTATCGCTTGTCTTGCTTCAAATAATCCGTATAACTCACTACCTTTTTGAAACAAGGGCGTCTCTGGTGAATTGAGATATTTAGGTTCGCCCTTATCCATCACACGACCACCAAAACCTATCACCTGCCCTTTGGTATTTCGAATCGGGAACATGATGCGATCACGAAAACGATCGTAACGTTTTCTACCGCCACTCTCTTCTTCGCTTCGATCAATAACTAATCCTGCTTCAACTAGTTCATTGGCTTCGTATTCAGGGAAAATAGTTTTTAAACTATCCCAACCATCAGGTGCATAACCCATCCAAAATTTTCCAGCTACTTCACCAGATAGACCTCGTCCTTTTAAATAATCAATTGCTCGTGTAGCTGTTCGTAATTCACGTCGATAAAAATCAGACGCTTTCGTCATCACTTCCGAGAGTGCTAAGGTGCGAGATTGTTGTTCGGCTCGCTGTGCAGGAAGTAATTTATCTTCTTGTTCTGGCACTGTCATGCCAGCGTTTTGCGCTAAATCTTTAACAGCATCGACAAAGCCGACACCTGAATATTCCATTAAAAAACCAATGGCAGTACCGTGCGCTCCGCAACCAAAGCAGTGATAAAACTGCTTGGTGGGACTGACTGTAAAACTTGGTGATTTTTCGCTATGAAAAGGACACAAACCACCAAAATTTGCGCCACCTTTTTTTAACTGCACATAGCGACCCACCACATCGACAATGTCGACACGGTTGAGTAAATCTTGGATAAAGCTCTGTGGGATCACAGCAAGCTCGAGTTAGTCTGAATTAGGACTTCACCAAAGCTGCTTTTACGAGTCCGGAAACAGCCGTCATGTCCGCGCGTCCTGCAAGTTTAGGTTTGAGAATCGCCATTACTTTACCCATGTCTTGAGGACCAGTCGCGCCCGATGCTGCGACAGCAGCTTGCACTTCTGCTTGCACTTCTGCTTCGGATAATGCGGCTGGCATGTAGTCAGCCAAAATAGCCAGCTCACTTTTTTCTATATCCGCCAAATCCTGACGACCACCTGCTTCGAATTGCGTGATCGAGTCTTTGCGTTGCTTAATCATTTTTTCAATAATGGCTAAGACTTGCTCATCATTGACTTCAATCCGCTCATCCACTTCTTTTTGCTTAATTGCAGACGTTAGCAAACGTATCGTTGCCAGACGCGCAGCTTCTTTGGCGCGCATGGCATTTTTCATGTCTTCAGTGATTTTTTCTTTGAGACTCATATTTCCCTCTGAATAAATAATGGACCTGTAAAAAACACCAAAACCCGCTGCGGACAAAAACCGGAGCGGGTTTGCATGCTTGAGCCTCACTAACAGTGAGGCGGTGTATCAGTAGAGCTTTTTCGGCAATTGCTGGCTGCGAATGCGCTTGTAATGGCGCTTTACTGCTGCAGCAAGCTTACGTTTACGTTCAGCGGTTGGCTTTTCGTAAAATTCACGCGCACGTAACTCAGTCAAAAGACCGGTTTTTTCAATAGTGCGTTTGAAGCGACGCATAGCGACTTCGAACGGCTCGTTTTCTTTAAGGCGGATAGTGGTCATGTATTAAAAACGTTAGTACGCAACAAATATTTTGCGAAGCCGCGAATTATAGCAGCCGTAGCGATCAAAAGAAAGCACTGCGAGCGAAACAATTCTGCGTGCTATTAAATATCAAATTGCTAATCCAGCTGCAGTTCCGGACGCCCAAGCCCACTGAAAGTTGTAACCCCCCAGCCAACCCGTCACATCGACGGCCTCGCCCACGAAGTAAAGTCCAGGGACTTTGTTCGCCATCATGCTTTGTTGCGACAATTCGCGTGTATCTACCCCACCCAAAGTCACTTCTGCCTTGCGATAGCCCTCCGAACCATTCGGTGCAATTTGCCATTGATTGAGTGAAGCACCCAAACGACGCAATTGTTGGTCCGGCATATCCGCCAAACGAGCATCCGGCTTAAAAGCATGCACTTGCAACCAACCTTCTATTAGTCGAGCTGGTAACCATTGCGATAAATGATTCACCAGATTTTTTTTCACTTGATGCTTAGCTGATAATAATTCTTGTGCCACATCCAAACCCGGCAATAAGTTTAGAGTTAGAGCTGCATCATTTTTCCAATAACTAGATATCTGCAATACCGCGGGACCAGACAAACCTCGATGTGTGAACAACAAATCTTCTCGAAAGCGCCCACCTGTTTTTTTATCACCCGTCGCTACATCCACTTCGAGTGAAATTCCCGCTAAAGGAATAAAACTCTGCCAATCTAATTCATTAA
>JAXISQ010000035.1:0-10327 GCA_034680505.1 Noviherbaspirillum sp. | reverse complement strand
CGCTGCTCTGCACTACAGTGATGGCAACGTAATTTTCTATCCGGTTTATGTAACACCATGAATGCTGTGCATCTTCTGCACTGACTAATCCAACCACATGCATCGCAATGTATAACGGGTGCATAGCCACGTCGATTTAAAAACAATAGTGACTGTTCGCCTTTTTCTAAGCGCGATTGAATCGCTGCTATGAGTGGCGTGGTTAAGCCTTGCTGTGCTTTGTTGCGCTCCATATCAATGATGCCCACTTTGGGTAACACTGCATTCGATGCTGCTCGCTGCTTAAGCCCTAATTTTTTATAACGACCCACTGCCGCTGCCTGCCAGCTTTCTATAGAGGGCGTTGCTGAACCTAAAACGATGGGTATGTTTAATTGATGCGCACGCCAAATTGCTAAATCTCGTGCAGAGTAACGTAAGCCTTCTTGCTGTTTATAAGAAGGATCATGTTCTTCATCTACTACGATGAGTTTTAAATACGGAATGGAAGCAAGTACAGCTAAGCGTGTGCCAAGCACTATCGCTGCGCGTCCCTGATGCGCTAATAACCACTGCTGTGTTCTTTCTCCTTCTGCTAGTTGGCTATGCAGAGTCGCAACAATGACATGGGGAAAACGTGTTCTGATATTTTGTTCTAGTTGTGGTGTGAGATTAATCTCTGGCACCAAGATGAGAATTTGTGCAGGCTGTGCTTGCTCTGCAGCTTGTTGCAGTAAACGTTCAGCGGCATGTAAATACACTTCTGTCTTACCACTACCCGTTACACCAAATAAAAGACTAGTTGAAAATTCTTGGGCAGCGGTCAGCGTTTCTACTGCGATTTTTTGTTCTTGATTGAGCTCGGGCTTAGCTGGTGCTGTGGCGGTTAAATCTGGTGAGAGTGCTGCCGTTTTTTTTAATGCTTTATCTAATGCCGTGCTTTTTAATGTACGTAAGTTTTTCGGGCAGGCTGGCAATACCACTTCGCCCAGTGGTCGTTGGTAATAGTCTGCCGCGAAATTGCACAGCGCTATCCACTCCGTAGATAAAGGGCTTAGTTGGCTACGTACCGCAATCACATCGCGCAATTTTTCTGGGGCGACATCGCTAGTGTCATGCACACTGAGTATGCATCCTACGATTTCACGGCGTCCAAAAGGTACTAACGCAAACTGTCCCGGCTGAGGAATTGGGGTGTTTTCCTCCGCTGATGTCCACCGATAATCAAACTCACTGTCAAGCGGAGTGTCTAAGGCAATTCTTAATATTCTGTAATCCACAACTTAATGTAATTCCTCAGAAATTTAGCTAAGCCCTCGGTTTACAAAGTTATTTTCACCTATCCACAAGTACTGTGGATAACTTTGTGTGCAAGTGGGGCTTGACAGCCCGAAAGCCCAGATTTTATGCGGCCTGACACAATTTGCTCAAAAGGGATGCAGCAAGTTAAGTCTATATAAATCAACTACTTAGCAATCTGGCGTTCTTGGGGTAAAAAAATATTTTAAAAATTTTCTGCTTGACTTGTGGGCGTAACGTTTTGTGAATAAGTGCAACTTTAAATTAAATAAAACCTTGCATTTAGCCGTTATTTAATGATTTTTGAACATGCTTTACAGACAGCTTTTGTTCCAGACTGAAGCGCTATGCAATCTAGCCTCAGATTACGGCAACTTCGCGGCTAGCAGCACTTTTTACATCGAGATATTTACAAGTTCAAACAAGATTAGGGTGTGGATATCTTTGTGCACAAATCTTTACGATTTTATAATTTCCTATCGTTCTAAAACCCTGCTAACTAAGAGCAGGTAAGGAAGTTACAAGAATTTTCAATGAAATCAATCTATTAAGGCAGACCACGACAACACGACTCGATGGATATCTGAGGTGAAGTTGTTTTCTTAAATGAAAGATATGCTGTGCATAACAGCTATACAGTTAAAAATTACTCAAGCCGTTAACTGTTCATCTCATTTAAACATTACGCTCGCATGGAGCGACTGATCTCATGCACCGCATCTACCAACACCGTTACGGATTCTGGTGGGGTAAATTGAGAAATGCCGTGACCCAGATTAAAGACATGCCCAGAATTAGCAGATGGTTTACCGAAGGCATGCAAGGTCTTTTCTACTTCTGTTCGGATTTGTTCAGGCTTGGCGAATAAGACATTCGGATCGAGATTTCCCTGCAAGGCGACTTTGTTACCTACTTTCGCGCGCGCTGTGGTGAGGTTAACAGTCCAATCCAAACCTACTGCATCTGCGCCTATGTCGGCTATTTCTTCCAGCCATAAGCCACCGCCTTTGGTAAAGACTATGGATGGAATCTTCACACCGTTATGTTCGCTCTTTAATTGCTTCACAACTTCTCGCATATAAGCGAGTGAGAATGTCTGGTAAATGCCATCTGCAAGCGCGCCACCCCAAGTATCAAAAATCATGACTGCCTGTGCGCCTGCATCAATCTGTGCATTCAAATAAGCAGCAACAGCAGCAGCATTGGTTTTTAAAATATGGTGCATCAAATCTGGTCTGTCATACAGCATGCTTTTAACTAGACGGAAATCATCTGAACCGCCGCCTTCGACCATATAGCAAGCTAACGTCCAAGGGCTGCCAGAAAAACCGATGAGTGGAACGCGACCATCTAAGCTACGGCGTATCTGTGTAACTGCATCAAACACATATTGCAGGCTAGAGAGATCGGGCACTTGAAGTGCACGCACCGCTTTTTCATCGCGTAAGGGGTGCGCAAAGCGTGGGCCCTCTCCTTCAGCAAAAGACAAACCCAGTCCCATTGCATCCGGCACAGTCAAAATATCGGAGAATAAAATAGCAGCGTCGAGCTTGTAGCGATCTAGCGGCTGCAGAGTCACTTCAGTGGCGTAATCAGGATTGGTTGCTAGTCCCATGAATGAACCAGCTTGTTTACGCGTTTCGCGATATTCCGGTAAATAACGGCCAGCTTGGCGCATCAACCACAGCGGTGTGTAATCTGTGGGTTGGCGCATTAAGGCGCGCAAGAAAGTATCGTTTTTAAGTGGCGCAAATTGTGTCGACATCCGTATTCCTGAAAACGTATTAATACATCTATTATCGCCCAAAGCGGGCTAATTCTGACCAATAACTTGCACAATCAGCGAGTAATCATGACGCGAGAAAGCCTAAGTTAGGATGCAATTACGACCTCAACATGTGCATCCGCTAACATATTAGACAATGCTTGCGGTGGGGCCGCATCACAGAATAATCTATCTATTTCTGATAGATGCGCTAACTTGACCATCGCTTGCCGACTGAATTTGTCATAGTCTGCAACCAACCAAACTTCACGTGACTGTTCAATAATCGCTTGAGCAACCTTCACTTCACGCGGATCAAAGTCTCTCATGGTGCCATCTGCCTCTATGCTGGAGACACCAATAATTCCTACATCCACCTTAAACTGCCGTATGAAATCGATGGTGGATTCACCCACGATGCCGCGATCTCTACCCCGCACCACACCGCCTGCAAGGATGACTTCGCAGCCAGGCTGATCCGCCAAAATTGCTGCAACATTTAGATTATTCGTCACCACATGCAAACCCTGATGATCCACCAAAGCCCGCGCCACTTCCTCAGTTGTGGTCCCAATATTAATTAGCAATGAGCTTCCTGGGCGAACCCGCTCAGCAACTGCCGCAGCAATCCTACGCTTTGCATCAATATTCAAAACTTGGCGCTGGCTGTAGTCAATATTTTCAACCGATGATGGCAGACCAACACCGCCATGGTAGCGAGCCAAGAGCTTGGCTTCTTCCATTAACTTCACATCGCGCCTGACTGTTTGCGGCGTGACTTCGAGCTGCTGAGCTAAATCCTCCACCGACACCGTGACATGTCTACGCACTGCCTCTAGCAATTGTCGCTGGCGTGGATTAAGCGTCATGACGAGCCCAAACAAATTTCAAAAAGAAAATAATGAAAAGAAGCGAACGCATTTGATGAATGGAATGTTGATTTTTGTTCGTTTAAAGGATATTGTTATCTCGCATTATCAATAGAGAGCTCCTCTTTAGCAATCCAAAATGGCGTTATTCTTAAAAATAAACATGAAGATGCTAGAGCTTAGCCCTATAAATAAAGGCTTTAAAAAGAAGTGCTTACTCACACCGATTTGAGCTTCAATTAACTATCGTTCATTGCACATGGAAGAAGCCCAACAAACTCTAGATTGTGATGTGCTCATCATAGGTGGCGGCATTAATGGTGCCGGTATCGCCAGAGATGCAGCAGGTCGGGGTTTGTCTGTCGTGCTGTGTGAAAAAGATGATTTGGCCTCCCATACCTCATCGGCCTCCACAAAATTAATTCATGGTGGGCTGCGCTATTTAGAACACTATGAGTTTGGACTGGTTCGCAAGGCATTAATTGAGCGAGAAGTCTTGCTACGCGCAGCACCCCACATTATGTGGCCCATGCGTTTTGTGATGCCGCATGACCAAGGTCAAAGACCGTCATGGGTGATCCGTGCAGGGCTTTTGGTGTATGACTATTTAGCCAAAAGAGAATTGCTGCCCGGTTCAGGAAGTATAGATTTAAGAACCCACCCAGCAGGTCAACCGCTCAAACCCCAATTCACCAAAGGTTTTATCTATTCCGATGGCTGGGTAGATGATGCACGTTTAGTTGTGCTCAACGCCATGGATGCTGCCGAACATGGCGCCACCATTTTGACGCACACGCGCTGTGAAACAGCCAGTCGTGTAAATGATCAATGGCAGGCCACCCTGCGCAATGAAAACGGCCAGACTACCCAAGTCCATGCTCGTTCACTAGTGAATGCAGCTGGACCTTGGGCTACACAATTTTTGCAAGATGCTGCGCATAGACCTAGTTCTAAAGCCTTGCGTCTGATTAAAGGCAGCCATATCGTGGTCAAACAATTGTTTGATCATCCCTATGCTTATATTTTCCAAAGTCCAGATGGTCGTATTGTTTTTGCCATCAACTATGAAGAAGATTTCACCTTAATTGGCACAACCGATTTGGAATATCACGGTGACACCAACAAAGTAGAAATCGATGCGAGCGAAATCGCTTATCTATGCGAACTCACACAGCGGTACTTTCAAAAACCTCTCACACCAG
Source organism: Noviherbaspirillum sp. (assembly GCA_034680505.1). Lineage (GTDB taxonomy): Bacteria > Pseudomonadota > Gammaproteobacteria > Burkholderiales > Burkholderiaceae_D > Pernthalerella. The sequence goes on along the minus strand of JAXISQ010000035.1, from coordinate 5,213 downwards.
CCGATGTGGTGTGGTCTTATTCAGGTGTGCGCCCCTTGTTAGAAGACGAGTCAGCTAACGCCTCTGAAATTACGCGTGACTATAAGCTCGATGTTGAGGGCGAAACTGCTCCGCTACTCTCTGTATTCGGTGGAAAAATAACGACCTTCCGCAAGCTCGCTGAAGAAGCCGTCGATTTAATTGCCCCGAAACTCGGTAACCATCGTGGCAGTTGGACTGAACATGCTTGTCTGCCTGGTGGAGATTTATACGGCAAACAGCCGCAAAATAAATCAGTAAGAGAATACGAAGGCTTTGTTAAACAACTCCAAAATGAATTTAACTGGCTACCTGCTAAATTAATTGCGCGTTATGCACGCGCTTACGGCACTCGTACCAGAAAGCTATTGGCAGGACGACATACCTTAGCCGATATGGGGATTGAATTTGCACCGCAAGTCTACGCGGCAGAGCTGGAATACCTGTTAATAAATGAATGGGCACATAACAGTGCCGATATACTGTGGCGACGTTCCAAGCTGGGGTTACATGTCCCAGCAGACACTGCACACAAGATAGACCGTTGGATTGAAAACCGAAAATAAAAAACTTCTGTAGACCTCGCAGTAAAAAATAAAGTGGTCGCAGAAAAAAGTTAGGAGACGCGCAGTGCGGCTTGAACTACAAGGTGTCAGCAAAAAGCTGGGTGCTGAAACGCATCTTTATCCTCTTACGGTTGCGCTAGAACCAGGCGCGATCAATATTATTCTTGGCGCGACACTCGCAGGCAAGACCACGCTGATGCGTTTAATGGCGGGTCTCGATAAACCTACTGAAGGCAAAGTCATTGCAGATGGCATTGATGTTACCGGTGTTCCTGTTCGCGAACGCAATCTGGCTATGGTGTATCAACAATTCATTAACTATCCTTCATTAACTGTTTTTGAAAACATCGCGTCACCATTAAGAATTGCAGGACAACTTTCAGAAGAACAGATTCATAGCCGCGTCAATTCTATGGCAGAGCGTTTACATATTTCTGCTTTTCTCGATCGTCATCCTGCAGCTCTCTCAGGCGGACAACAACAACGAACTGCATTAGCGCGCGCATTGATTAAAGAAGCTGGCTTATTGTTATTAGACGAGCCACTGGTTAATCTTGATTACAAATTACGTGAAGAACTACGCAGTGAATTAACCGAACTTTTTTCTAGTGGTAAAACTACTGTGGTGTACGCAACCACAGAACCACTAGAAGCATTGCAACTCGGTGGACACACTATCGTCATGCACGAGGGGCGTTTGCTACAACATGGCGATACCTTGTCTGTCTTTAATGCACCTAACTCTATACAAACAGCACGCACATTTAGTGATCCTCCGATTAATTTAATACCCGCTAAGCTAGATGCAAATGGTGTTGCCACTATTGCTCAAGGCATGCATCTACCACTATCAGCGAATCAACGCGCTTGTGTAGCAGGTCATCATGATGTTGTGCTTGGTTTGCGTGCGCATAGTTTGCGACTTTCTTCTGAACAGAGAAATGATTACGCACTACATGCCAGCGTCGATCTGGCTGAGATTAGTGGTTCAGAAACTTATGTGCATTGTCATCATGATGGCATTTCATTAGTTGCACAATTATCTGGCGTTCATCAACTAGAAATCGGTGTGGCTACCTCTTTGTATTTTAATCCTGAAGATGTATTCATCTTCGATCATGACGGCGCGTTATTGTTTGCGCCTAGCCAGGCAGGAGCTTGACCATGGCACGCATAGAATTAGTCAATCTCGCCCATTCTTATAAAGCCCATCCGAATCAACCATCGGACTATGCTTTACATCCTATGACCATGACTTGGGATGATGGTGGTGCTTATGCATTACTAGGCCCATCTGGTTGCGGCAAGACTACGTTACTGAATATTATTTCTGGTTTAGTGATTCCATCCGAAGGGCAAGTACTGTTTGATGGCAAAGATGTGACTAAGCTACCAACCGAAGCACGCAACATAGCGCAGGTTTTTCAATTCCCTGTTATTTACGACACGATGACAGTGCGTGAAAATCTTGCCTTCCCTTTGAAAAATCGTGGTTGGAAAACAGCTGACATCACTAAACGTGTAGATCAAATTGCAGAAATACTTGAACTCACATCAGATCTGAAACATCGTGCTAGTGGTTTAACAGCCGATGCTAAACAAAAAATATCGCTAGGGCGTGGCTTAGTTAGACCTGATGTCGCTGCTGTTTTATTTGATGAGCCTTTAACTGTGATTGATCCTCATCTCAAATGGTTATTACGTCGCAAGCTAAAAGAGATCCATCATGAATTAAAACTCTCACTTATTTATGTCACGCACGATCAAGTTGAAGCGTTAACGTTTGCTGATCAAGTTGTCGTAATGACGCAAGGTGAGGTAGTACAAGTAGGATCCGCACAGGCTTTGTTTGAAGAGCCTGAACATACTTTTGTCGGTTATTTCATCGGCAATCCCGGTATGAATTTATTGCCTTGTACTGTATCGCAAAATCGAACGCATATTAGTGGCAGTGAACAATCATTTTCTGCGCCAGAAAACTTACTGCATGCCGTTAGCAGTGGTGCAGCTAACAATGCTATTAAGTTAGGTATACGGCCTGAGTTTGTTGAATGTCATGCCACATCCACTCCACATGCATTGCCTGCGCAATTGACCATGGTGCGCAATATGGGCACGCATTGGCTAGCAAACTGTCAAGTTGGTGGTCATAAAGTTGCAGCTAAGTTGAGACATGAGCCAGGTAAAGTTGGCTCACCTATTTGGCTGAGCTTTCCATCAGAGCGCACGCTCTATTACGTTAACGATAAACGGGTGCGATAAGATGAAAACCTATAACAACAAAGCTTGGTGGCTCATACTTCCCGTGATTTTGTCCGTGGCATTTTCAGCCATCATGCCTTTAATGACGGTAGTGAATTACTCCGTTCAAGATATTCTCGGCCCTGATCAAGCAGTCTTTGTAGGTATGGAGTGGTTTCGTGCTGTGATGCGTGATAGTGATTTACACGGCGCTTTATTTCGTCAGCTAATTTTTTCAATTGCTGTGCTTGTGATTCAAATTCCTTTAGGTATTGGCGTAGCTCTGACCATGCCAGCACAAGGATGGCGTGCTTCATTATCTTTAGTTTTAGTTGCGCTACCTCTGCTAATACCTTGGAATGTAGTCGGCACTATCTGGCAAATTTTTGGTCGCGGTGACATCGGTTTGTTAGGTAGCACGATTAATAATGCAGGTATTAGTTATAACTACACGGGTGATTCTATCGATGCTTGGTTAACCGTCTTAGTGATGGATATCTGGCATTGGACGCCTTTAGTTGTTTTACTTTGCTATGCAGGTCTACGTGCTATCCCTGATGCTTACTATCAAGCTGCGCGTATCGATGGGGCTTCTCGTTTTGCTGTGTTTCGTTTTATTCAATTACCTAAGCTACGTAATGTGCTCATGATTGCCGTGTTGTTACGCTTCATGGATAGCTTCATGATTTATACCGAGCCTTTTGTGTTAACTGGCGGCGGCCCTGGTAATGCTACGACTTTTCTTTCGCAATATTTGACGCAAAAAGCGGTAGGTCAATTTGACTTAGGCCCTGCTGCTGCATTTTCTTTGATTTATTTTTTGATCATCCTACTGTTTTCTTTTATTTTGTATAACTGGATGCAGCGTGTAGGTACAGGAGATCAAGCATGATGCGTAAGAATTTTTCACGTTTGATGTTAGTGTGCTTTCTCACTGCATCTTTGTTGCCCATCTATTGGATGCTCAACATGTCATTGAAAACCAATGAAGAAATTATTGGTGTCATGACGATGTGGCCTACACATCTCACATTTAATAACTACCTCACCATCTTCACTGATGAGTCTTGGTATAGCGGTTACATTAATTCCATTATTTATGTTGCGCTGAATATGGTGATGTCGGTCACCCTCGCGCTTCCTGCTGCTTATGCTTTTTCTCGCTATTCTTTTTTAGGCGATAAGCATGTGTTTTTTTGGTTGTTAACTAATCGCATGACACCGCCTGCGGTCTTTCTTTTACCTTTCTTTCAGCTCTACTCCACTGTTGGAATGATGGATACGCATTTAGCTGTTGCATTAGCTCATTTGCTGTTTAACGTGCCTTTAGCTGTGTGGATATTAGAAGGGTTCATGTCTGGCATACCAAAAGAAATTGATGAAACTGCTTACATAGATGGTTACAGTTTTCCTAAATTTTTTATGAAGATTTTTCTACCTTTGATTAAATCTGGCATTGGCGTCACTGCATTCTTTTGTTTCATGTTTAGTTGGGTTGAATTACTACTCGCTCGTACTCTCACCTCAGTGAATGCAAAACCAATTGCTGCAACTATGACGCGTACTGTTTCTGCTGCTGGTATGGATTGGGGAGTATTAGCAGCTGCTGGTACGCTCACCATTGTTCCTGGTGCATTGGTAATTTGGTTTGTGCGACATTACATCGCTAAGGGTTTTGCGATGGGGAGGGTATAAATGGGACAAGCTCTTTCATGGATGGCATGGACAACACCTATTGCTATTTTTTTCATTAGTGTTTTGATTATGTTAATTGGAATGACAATTTGGCAAGTCAAATCGCCTAGTATTGAACGCAAAGGCTTTCTTCCTATTGCTACTACGCGTGGTGATCGATTGTTTATTGGATTATTGTCAGCAGCTTATGTTAATTTAGCGTGGGCTGGATTAACCGATGTGACGCAATACATCGGTGCTGTTCTAGGTTTTGCTTTACTCATCGTTGTGATGCGTTGGGGTTGATCACACTAAGATTCAGTGTAATCACATTAAAAGTTTTGATGCGCTGGGGCTGACCCTCGCTTCATCGTGACTCCGGATAACTTCCCGCCGGTGGTCATGCTTATAAGACCGGGAAGACAGAGGAGACAAAGTCGTGAAACTTAAACTTAGCGCAATAGCGATTGCAGCTATGCTAGCTTCGGGAGCGTCCCAAGCTGACATGAAGGCAGCCGAAAAGTGGGTAAAGCAAGAGTTCAAACCTTCGACCTTAAGCGAGAAACAACAGCTTGATGAAATGAAGTGGTTTATTGATGCTGCTGCAAAACTCAAAGCCAAGGGTGTAAATGAAATTAGCGTCGTATCAGAAACCATTGATACGCACGTTTATGAATCAAAGGTGATGGCCAAAGCTTTTGAAGAAATCACCGG
>JAXISQ010000034.1:0-10375 GCA_034680505.1 Noviherbaspirillum sp. | reverse complement strand
CAAATGCTGCTAGATAAAAAACCATCTGCTGCTCGTGAATTACCAAAAACGAGTGGCATGTTAGCAGCGGGTTCTGTGATTGGTGTCTTATCCGGTTTGGTAGGGGCAGGTGGAGGTTTTATATCCGTACCTTTTATGACGTGGTGTAATGTAAAAATTCATAATGCAGTTGCAACTAGTGCTGCTTTAGGTTTTCCGATTGCATTGGCGGGTACTTTATCGAATATTTATTTTGGTTGGCATGAGCCTAACTTGCCAGTAGGTTCATTAGGTTATATTTATTTGCCGGCCTTATTCTCAGTATCGATTGCGAGTGTCACCACTGCGCCATTAGGTGCACGCACTGCTCATGCTTTACCAATGAAATCATTGAAAAAAATATTCGCACTCGTACTCTATGCCTTAGCGTTTTACATGCTGTATAAAGCATTACATTAAGCGGGCATGATTTATTTTTTAGCGTAAGTGTCGCGTAAAATATTTTTTTGTACTTTACCCATAGTGTTGCGAGGAAGTTCATCTATAAAATAAACTTGCTTAGGCACTTTAAAATTAGCGATACGTGTTTTCAATGCTTGAATCACGGATTCTTCGCTAAGCTTTTCGCCTTTATGCATCACCACAATCGCAATCACGGCTTCACCAAAATCTGCATGCGGTAAGCCGATGACAGCAGATTCCATCACGCCAGGTAGCGTATCAATTTCCGATTCAATTTCTTTGGGATAGACGTTGTATCCACCGGAGATAATTAAATCTTTGCTGCGACCCACGATAGATAAATAACCATCGCTATCAAAGCATCCCACATCTCCCGTTTTGAAATAGCCATCAGTAGTAAATTCTTCTGCTGTTTTTTCCGGCATATTCCAATATCCACTAAAGATATTTGGTCCTTGTACTTGGATGTTACCTATCTCTTCAGCTTTGCAAAGTTCACCTGCTTGATTGGTGATGCGCACCGACACATCAGGTAAAGGTAAACCGACTGTTCCCGCTTTGCGCACGCCTTGATAAGGATTGGAAGTTAGCATAGCGGTTTCACTCATGCCATAGCGTTCAAGTATGGTGTGACCGGTTCTGACTGTGAATTGATGAAAGGTTTCACTGAGTAAGGGTGCTGAGCCTGAAATAAATAAACGCATGGTTGCACAGCACTCGCGGTTGAAATCTGGATCGCTGAGTAAGCGAACATAATAAGTCGGCACACCCATAAACACGCTGCTGCGTTTAAGTTTCTCTATCACCGCAGTGCTATCAAACTTAGATAAAAAAATCATTTTGCTGCCATTCATCAAAGCACCATGTGCTGCGACAAACAGGCCGTGTATATGAAATAGTGGCAAGGCATGCAATAAGACATCGTCTTTTTGCCATTGCCAATAAGTTTGTAGTGTTTGAATATTACTTGCGAGATTATGGTGGGTCAGCATGGCACCTTTGCTGCGCCCCGTGGTGCCTGATGTGTAGAGTATGGCTGCTAAATCATCAGGGTTTTTTATTACAGTTTTAAATGTATCGCTGTGAACTGCAGCACGCGATAAGAGTGAGCCACTATTTTTTCCAGAATGCGGTGTGTCAAGTGTAAAGACATGTGCAGTGCCAGCTTTAAAAGCAAGCTGCGAAACCCATCCAAAACTTTGCGGTGAACAAACGACAACAGCGGGTGTGGCATCGTTGATGAAATAGTCCATCTCACTGGCTCGATACGCAGTATTCAAAGGCAGATAAACAAAACCAGCTCGTATTGTTGCTAGATACAGCATCAGTGCTTCAGGTGATTTTTCAACTTGCGCAGCAATGCGCGAACCAACTGGTAAATCACAGCTCGCTAATAAATTTGCGATCTTGGCAGTGCCACGCTCTAGATCACGCCAACTGTAATAGTGTTGATCTTCAGTCTCACACCAACAATCATCAAGATCGGCCGGAAATCGCGATTGAAATAAATGATAAAGATTAGCGTTCATGATGCCGTGATATTAGTCGTTGATATTATTCGTTGAAGGTTGTTTATATGCCAGCACTAACAAGATGATGCCGAGCGCAATCATCGGTAATGACAGCATTTGTCCTGCTGAGATAGTGAATTGAGCGAATTGCACTTCATAATCTGGCATTCGAAAATATTCAGTGAAAAATCGCGCACAGCCATAACCTAAAGCGAAAAGACCGCTGACAGCAAGTCGTGGTCTAGGCTTGCGTGCATACAGCCACAGCACAATAAATAACAGCACACCATCAATCAGTGCTTGATAAAGTGGTGAAGGATGGCGCGGCAAGCTATCAACATTTGGCCATATCATCGCCCATGGCAGATCAGGATCTGCAATGCGTCCTGGGAGTTCTGCATTAATAAAATTACCAATCCGACCTGCGGCATAACCCAATGGCACCAGTGGTGCAATGAAGTCCATGACTTCCATCCATGCTCTGCCATGTCGTTTTGCCCAGATCGCCATCGCGATTAAGACACCTAAGAAGCCGCCATGAAATGACATGCCCCCTTTCCAGACTGCGAAAATTTCTAAAGGATGGCTCAGAAAGTAAACAGGTTGGTAGAATACGACCTCGCCTAAACGACCGCCGATAATAACGCCCAATACACCGTAGGTCAGCATGTCTTCTAGATCGAGCTTAGTCCAGCCCGATGCAGAGATATGTGCTTGTTTAATACGCAACCGACCGAGGAAGATAAAGGATGCAAAGGCTGTGAGATACATTAAGCCGTACCAACGTATGGCGAGTGGTCCTAGTGAGATGGCGATGGGGTCGGGCAGAGGATGAATTAACATGCGACTTCTCTTAGTGCGAAAATAGTTAAGAAAGCATGACAGTGCGTCATGAATGAGCAAGTGAAGCAGATTGTGGCATAAGCAGGTAGTACGCGACAGTTTAGTCAATAAAAAGCTAAGCCTGTCTTTGACAATTTAAAACAGATTTTTTCGCGTTATCAGAGTTTTCAGGAGAACCCATGGCATTTAATCGTCGTTCAAAAAATATTACCCAAGGTGTGGCACGTAGTCCTAATCGTGCGATGTATTACGCAATGGGTTACAAGACAGCCGATTTCGATAAACCAATGATAGGTATCGCGAACGGTCATTCCACTATCACGCCATGTAATTCAGGTTTGCAAAAGTTGGCAGATATTGCGATAGCTGCCACCACGGAAGCGGGAGCCAATCCTCAGGTGTTTGGTACGCCGACAATTTCTGATGGTATGTCTATGGGTACCGAAGGCATGAAATTTTCTTTGATCAGTCGCGAGGTGATTGCAGACTGTATCGAGACTTGTGTGAATGGCCAATGGTTAGATGGTTGTGTGGTGATTGGTGGTTGCGATAAAAATATGCCGGGTGGGATGATCGCTATGGCACGTACCAATGTGCCTAGCATTTATGTGTATGGTGGCACTATCAGACCGGGTAACTGGAAGGGTACGGATCTCACGATTGTTTCTGCGTTTGAAGCAGTAGGTAAATTTACTGCGGGCACGATGAGTCAAGAAGATTTTGATGGCATAGAACGTAACGCATGTCCTTCTACTGGTTCTTGTGGTGGTATGTATACCGCTAACACCATGTCCTCTTCATTTGAAGCATTAGGTATGTCATTGTTGTATTCATCAACGATGGCTAATCCCGATGATGAAAAAACAGGTTCAGCTGCAGAGTCTGCACGCGTCTTAGTCGAAGCAGTAAAAAAAGATTTAAAACCACGTGACATCATCACGCGCAAATCCATAGAAAATGCAGTTGCAGTCATCATGGCGACCGGTGGTTCAACCAACGCAGTCTTGCATTATTTAGCGATTGCGCATGCAGCCGATGTGGAATGGACGATTGATGACTTTGAACGTATGCGTAAAAAAGTGCCTGTCATTTGTAACTTAAAACCTTCCGGTGAATATGTTGCAACTGATTTGCATAAAGCAGGTGGTGTGCCGCAAGTTATGAAGATTTTATTGAATGCAGGTTTACTGCATGGTGATTGCATCACGATCACGGGTAAAACCATGGCAGAAGAATTAGCTAAGGTGCCTGACGTTCCAGCTGCAGATCAGAATGTGATTATGCCGATTGAGCGTGCTTTATATAAACAAGGCCATCTCGCGATTTTGAAAGGCAATCTTTCACCGGAAGGCTGTGTAGCAAAAATCACTGGTCTGAAAAATCCTGTGATCACTGGACCGGCTCGTGTATTTGATGATGAATACACCGCTCTAGACGCTATCCTTGCTGACAAAATACATGCTGGTGATGTCTTAGTCTTGCGCTATCTAGGTCCAAAAGGTGGTCCTGGCATGCCAGAAATGTTAGCGCCTACTTCGGCTCTGATTGGTAAAGGTCTTGGTGAATCAGTAGGTTTGATTACGGATGGCAGATTCTCAGGTGGCACATGGGGTATGGTAGTTGGTCATGTGGCTCCAGAAGCCATGGCTGGTGGCACCATAGCCTTGGTGCATGAAGGTGATTCCATCACCATCGATGCGCATCAATTACTCATACAGTTAAATGTACCTGATGATGAAATCGCTCGTCGACGTGCTGCATGGACAGCGCCTAAGCCACGTTACACCCGTGGTGTACTTGCTAAATTTGCTACTTTGGCATCAACTGCGAGTAAGGGTGCAGTGACTGATTGAGACTTTTTTAGTCAGCTTGAGAATTTGTGAGTGAATGTAATAATCTGCGTTACCTTAATTTAATCGGTGATAGCCTAATTTGGCCTAAACCGGCATGAAAAACAAGGTAAAATTTAGCCGTTTTTTGAAACAGGGAGATGGAAATGAAACGTATAGCATTGTTAGTAATCGCAATCAGCGCACTGGCTTCAAATGGTGCATTTGCAAGTGTTGAATTAGCAAAAGAAAAAAATTGCTTGGCTTGCCACGCAGTTGACAACAAGTTAGTAGGACCAGGATACAAAGAAGTCGCAGCTAAATACAAAGGCGACAAATCTGCAGAAGCAAAATTAGCAAAGAAAATTCGTGAAGGCGGTGTTGGTGTTTGGGGTCAAATTCCAATGCCAGCAAATCCTCAGGTTTCTGAAGCAGAGTCTGTAAAGCTAGCAAAATGGGTTTTGTCTCTGAAATAATTTTTTCTTATTAGGGTGGTGTGTAACTATCTTAATTGAAAATCAGATGACATAAAAAGGCGCTCTTAATGAGCGCTTTTTTTATTGTGCATAGTTAGGGCGCAATGAATTACGCAGCATGGGAAATAGGAATGAGCGAACGATGTCGCTACGCTAATCGTTCCTACAACTTCGATTATTTCGTGACCATGATGCGATCACGTTTACCTGCTTTATAGGTATATAAAGTTAAGGTACCGTTTTTGATATCGCCATAAGCATCAAATTCTATCTGTCCAGTGACACCTTTATAATTAGCTTTTGCTAGCTCAGGTAAATAGCGAGCAGGTTCGGTTGAGTTGGCTTTTTGCATAGCGCCTGCCATCATCATCACTGCATCATAAACATAAGGTGCGTAGAGCTTCACATCAACACCAAATTTCTTTTGATAAGCAGCACGAAAATCAGCTACTGATTTTTGATCTTTTTCTTCTACACCGCCTGCTTCGGCGCAAATCACTTGACCATCTGCCATGCCACCACCAGAAAGTGATGCCAGTTGTTCAGTGCAAATTCCATCGCCACCCATAAATTTTGCTTGTAAACCAAGTTGATGCATTTGGCGCAGCATTGGTCCTGCAACTGCATCCATGCCACCAAAGAAAACGAGTTCTGGATTTGTTTTTTTAATGGCGGTCAGAATGGCACTGAAATCCATCGCTTTATCATTTGTAAACTGTCGGTTGACTATTTTTACGCCCGCAGCTTTCGCAGCTTTAGCGAATTCATCAGCCACACCCTGACCATACGCAGTGCGGTCATCAATAATTGCAATATTTTTTACTTGTAAAGTATTCGCAGCATAACGACCTAAGGCGCCACCGAGTTGACCATCATTGGCAACGACACGAAACGCACCTTTATAACCTTGCCGTGTGTATTTTGGATTAGTAGCTGAAGGTGAGATTTGTGGAATGCCTGCATCGTTATAAATTTTTGATGCAGGTATGGTGGTGCCAGAATTTAAATGCCCTATTACTCCCTGAACTTTATTGTCGACGAGTTTTTGCGCTACGGTAGTTGCTTGTTGAGGGTTAGCGCCATCATCTTCAGGAACAAGAACAAATTTAATTTTCTTGCCTGCGATAGTGATGCCTTTGGTATTCAACACATCAATCGCCATGCGTGCTCCATTCTCATTATCTTTACCGAGATGGGCGATCTGTCCAGACAGAGGCCCTACATGACCAATTTTTACAATCTGCTCTTCAGCACTAGCAGTTGAGCTGAGTCCACAAAAGGCAAGAAGGATAGTGATGAATAATTTAGTTTGCATACAGCTGCTCCTAGAAATAAAAAACGGCATTAATTACGCATACACTACTTAGCGAATTCTCTAACATGCAAGACGTTACAATAAATAGGTAGTCAGTCGCAAATGATTTATACAGTTATTCAGTAGTTTGTTTTAGAAACGATTATCTGTGAAAGCAAAATCAAGTTCAGGCTCTGTTCCGGAAATGATGTCAGCAATTGCCTTGCCAGAGCCGCAACCCATGGTCCAACCCAATGTGCCATGACCAGTATTTAAGAATAAATTACTGTAACGTGTTTTTCCTATGTAGGGAACGTTAGAGGGTGTAAGAGGGCGTAAGCCACTCCAGTAAACTGGATGATCATAATCACAAGCATCTGGAAATAATTCACGCGTACGGCGTGTGATGGCATCACAGCGAGTAGGATTTAAGTCACGCGCATAACCATTAATTTCACATGTGCCTGCCACACGAAGTCGGTCACCTAAGCGAGATATAACTAACTTATGTCCATCATCTGTTAATGATACGGAGGGAGCGTGCGCGTCACGCACTACCGAATAAGTAGCGGAATACCCTTTGCCAGGGTAAATGAGTAAATCGATACCGACTTGTTTAGCAAGTGAAACAGAAAAGCTACCCATAGCAATTACAAAAGCATCTGCATGTAAGACTTGGTGACTACCTGCAGCATCAATAATTTCTACGCCAGTAATACGTGCACTATTACCTACGCCTTCTTTGATTAATTTTGTAATTAAAGAATTAAATTGAAAATTCACGCCCTTCTGCTTTGCTAAAGATGCTAAGCCTTGCGTAAATTTATGTACATCGCCAGATTCATCCGTTGCTGTGTAATCTCCACCTACGATTTTTTCTTGTATAGATTGCAAGGCAGGTTCTATGCGTGTCACTTCTGCTGCAGAAATGGATTGTCGTTGACAACCTAATTCACGCATGAGTTGAGCAGAGGTCAGAGATTGTTGAAATTCTTTTTCATCTGTATAGAAATGTAAAATCCCTTTGGTTAATGCATCATAATCAAGTTGTGTTTCTTCTCTTACAGATTGCAAAACTAAACGACTATATTCAGCAATCGCAATAATTTGACGAATATTGTTGGCAGTATTTTTGTGCGTGCATTGCTTAAGAAACTCTAAGCCCCATCGCCATTGCAACCACTCAGGGCGAAACCGAAATAAAAGTGGTGCATCTTCTTTGCCTAACCATTGCAATATTTTTAGCGGTGCTGATGGGTTGGCCCATGGTTCGGCATGGGACACAGAAATTTGACAACCATTAGCAAAACTCGTTTCTTGTGCAACAGCAGGCTGACGATCGATGACGGTGACTTCATGTCCTGCTTTATTTAAGAACCATGCAGAGGCTGTTCCGACTATGCCTGCACCAAGAACGATAACTTTCATTACGACTCTCCGAAAAAATAAATACTGTTCAGCATAGAAGCTGACAGTCAAACAGAGATGGTAAAAAGTCTGCTAATGGTTTGGCAATCATTGTGGCGTCGTTAAATGGATTCTTTGGGGATAGTAGTGATTCATATAAATGAGGGGGGATCACGCTACAGTTGTATCAGGTTTGATGTTTTGCGATCTGATCAGCAACAGCAGATTTCACTTCGGCTTCAAGATTTTGACTAAGTCTTAGGCTAAGTTCCGACATTAATTGTGCAGTCAATTCTTGCGTAACGCTAGCGGTGACTTCAGGCAAGACATTGCCTAGCGCAGTTGTTGTAGCACTTTCTAATCGCTGACCTATAAGTTGAGGTAAATGTTCTTGCACTGCAGTTGCAATCAGATGTGGGATTTGTGCAGAAAGTTGTGCGCACAAAGTTTCCGCTAATTCTTTTTGAGCCTGTTCTGTCATGACTAATCCACTAGTCGTTGGATTAGGTGTATCAGTCACGATATCAGTTAATAGAGGAATGTCTGCATCATTTGGGTTGTTGGTCATGATTTATCTGCCATAAAGTTGGTCAGTGGGTAGCCGCGTTGCTGATACAGACGATAGCGGTCACGACCTTTCACTAAATCGGTTTCGTCAGTGGAAACGATTTCAAATAATCTCGTGAAGCGCGCAAAATGTTCAGGGATTTTCGTTGAAAGATTAATCATGATTTCATGATGCGGCAAATCTGCTTCTGCATTATCAGTCAGAATGATAGGCGTTTGTGTAGCAAGAGCATCCGTTGCTGTGACATGCGGTAAAAAATCTTGTTCTGAAAATGACCATAGCATGTCATCGAATTGCGTAAGTTGTGCTTCGTCTTCCAAGAACACGACCACTTGCATTTTGCTTGCGCGAGCTTTACGTATCAAACGACAGGCATAGGCTAGTTTGTCTGGTACTTTGCTATGGAAATCAACGCGGGTCATGATGTTTGCATCATTCCATTGTGACGAAGTAATGCATCAATACTAGGTTCGCGGCCACGAAATGCAGTGAAAGATGCCATAGCAGGACGAGAGCCGCCAACCGACAGTATCTCTCTATGAAAGGCGAGTCCAGTTTCTGCTAAACGATTAGGATCACCTTGCGCTTCTTCAAACGCACCATACGCATCAGCAGACAACACTTCAGCCCATTTATAACTGTAATAGCCCGCAGCATAACCGCCAGCAAAGATGTGAGAAAAAGAATGCTGAAAACGATTAAACGCTGGCGGAATAATGACAGCTACACGATGTCTGACTTCAGCTAACAGTTCAGATACTGTTTGCTTGCCATTTGGGTTGAAATCATAATGCACATGCATATCAAATAAAGAAAACTCTACCTGACGCAGCATTTGTAAACCGGATTGGAAATTTTTCGCAGCGATCATTTTTTCATACAGATTGCGAGGTAGTGGCTCACCTGTTTCTGCATGTTGCGTCATGTTTTGCAATACATCCCATTCCCAGCAAAAATTTTCCATGAATTGCGAAGGCAATTCAACTGCATCCCATTCCACGCCAGCGATGCCCGATACGCCGAGTTCATCAACCGCTGTTAGCATATGATGTAGGCCATGTCCAAATTCATGAAATAGTGTTATGACTTCGTCATGGGTGAAGTAAGCTGGTTTTTTAACGCCATTCACCACAGCAGGTTCGGTGAAATTACAAGTCAGATAAGCAACCGGTGTTTGTATATCTTTTGTATTACCTTTGCGACCACGTGCATCATCCATCCATGCGCCACCACGCTTGCCATTACGCGCATAGAGATCAAGATAAAACTGGCCTATGAGTTGGCCCTTCTTTTCTATGCGATAAAAATGTACATCTTCATGCCAAACAGGTGCTTGATCAGTTTTTATGCTGACGCCAAATAAAGTTTGAATCAGACGGAATAAACCATCCACTACTTTATGTTCAGGAAAATATTGTTTTACTTCTTGTTCTGAGAAGGCATAACGTTTTTCTCTCAGTTTTTCTGATGCATAAGTGGTATCCCATGCTTCTAGTTTGTCTATGCCCAATTCATTTTTTGCAAACAATTTGAGTTCAGCTAAATCATTTTCTGCAAAAGGTCTAGCGCGTTGAGCGAGATCATCTAAAAAGCGTATCACTTCAGTTGGCTGGGTTGCCATCTTAGGTACCAGTGATACTTCCGCATAATTTTTATAGCCTAGTAGTTGTGCTTCTTCATCACGCAGTTTCAGTATGTCGATAATATTTTGTGAGTTATCCCACTCAGGGTTGGCGCCTAATTCAGAAGCTTTAGTTGCATTCGCGGTATATATCGTTTCGCGTAATGCTCTGTCATCTGCATATTGCAAAATCGGGAAATAAGAAGGGAAATGCAAAGTGAATCGCCAACCTGTTTTGCCTTCTTTTTCAGCTGAAGCTTGTGCAGCTTGTTTTACATCTTCAGGTAAACCAGCTAATCTTTTTTCATCTGCAATGATGAGTTCATAAGCATTGGTTGCATCGAGTACGTTTTCAGAAAATTTTGTTTGTAGTGCAGCTTGTTGT
>JAXISQ010000033.1:0-10538 GCA_034680505.1 Noviherbaspirillum sp. | reverse complement strand
CCACCAGAAATCAATGCACCTGCATGTCCCATACGTTTACCTGGAGGGGCAGTTACACCAGCGATGAAACCTACGACAGGTTTTTTCATATTGTCTTTAATCCAGTAAGAAGCATTCGCTTCATCTGGACCACCAATTTCACCAATCATAATTACAGCATCGGTATCAGGATCATCATTAAACATTTTCATGATGTCGATATGCTTCAAGCCATTGATAGGATCACCACCAATACCGACTGCGGAAGATTGACCTAAACCCAAGGCAGTGAGTTGACCTACCGCTTCATAAGTCAATGTGCCAGAACGTGACACAACACCGATACGACCTTTCTTATGTATATGGCCAGGCATGATGCCTATTTTGATTTCATCCGGTGTGATGAGACCTGGGCAATTTGGACCGAGTAGTAAAGTTTTACTTCCTGCTTTTGCCATCTTGTCTTTTAAGGCTAGCATGTCACGCACTGGTATGCCTTCAGTAATACAAATTGCTAAATCTAATTCTGCTTCCACTGCTTCCCAAATTGCATCTGCAGCACCTGCTGGTGGCACATAGATCACAGAAACATTCGCACCCGTTTTTGCTTTTGCTTCTTTGACGTTAGCAAAGATAGGAATGCCTTCAAAATCTTCCCCTGCTTTTTTTGGATTCACGCCCGCCACAAAACAGTTTTGTCCATTTGCATATTCTCTACACATACGCGTATGGAACTGACCTGTCTTGCCAGTAATGCCTTGGGTTACGACTTTGGTATTTTTATTGATAAGAATCGACATGTTGAGTCCTTGTACGCTTAGTTCGAGTTGGCAGCAGCGACAACTTTTTGCGCTGCTTCAGCCATGGTGTCTGCGGAGATAATTGGTAGGCCTGAGTCTGCTAGCATTTTTTTGCCGATATCTTCATTAGTACCTTTCATGCGAACGACTAGCGGTACTTTTAATGACACAGCACGTGATGCAGTAATCACACCCTCTGCAATCACATCACAACGCATGATGCCACCAAAGATATTTACTAAAATGGCTTTGAGATGGGGATTGCGTAACATGATCTTGAATGCTTCAGTTACTTTCTCAGCAGTAGCACCACCACCTACATCTAAGAAGTTAGCTGGCTCACCATCAAATAATTTAATTGTGTCCATAGTTGCCATGGCTAAGCCTGCACCATTCACTAAACAACCAATATTGCCATCTAAGGAAATATAAGCCAGATCAAATTTAGATGCTTCCACTTCTGCTGGATCTTCTTCATCTAAATCGCGATAAGCAACGATCTCTGGATGACGATATAAGGCATTTGAATCAAAATTAAATTTCGCATCGAGTGCGATGACCTTACCACTGCCAGTCACAATCAATGGATTAATTTCAGCTAGTGATGCATCGGTTTCCCAATACGCTTTATATAATCCTTGTAATTGTTTGCGCGCATCTGCGATTGAAGCAGCAGGTATGCCAATTTTTGCTGCAATGTCATCTGCTTCAGTATCTTTTAATCCTGTTGCAGGATCAATTGCAATTTTATGTATCAGCTCTGGATGTTTTTCAGCGACTTCTTCAATGTCCATGCCACCTTCACTGGAAGCCATTAACACGATGCGTTGTGAAACACGATCAGTCACTAATGATACGTAGAGTTCTTTTTTAATGTCTGCACCTTCTTCAATTAACAGGCGCCTGACTTTTTGACCTTCTGCTCCAGTTTGATGGGTGATTAATTGCATACCCATAATTTGGTTAGCATATTCTTTTACTTGATCCAGTGATTTAGCGACTTTCACACCGCCACCTTTACCACGACCACCTGCATGAATTTGCGCTTTAACTACCCATACTGGACCACCTAGTGTCTCAGCAGCTTTGACTGCTTCATCAACACTCATACATGGGATACCTTTGGGGACGGTGACACCGTATTTGTGGAGAATTTCTTTTCCCTGATATTCATGAATTTTCATGCGAGCTTTCCTTCTGGAGCGAGTTTGGTGAAAGAATGATTACGTTTATTTTTTATGAAGTAATGAATTTTTAAGACTGCGTCTTTGCTACCCAACGAGGATAAAACTTTGCAACCGCCAGTCCATCCGTTCGCAATGCATGACAACGATTCAATTGAAAAGGTTGCTGCTCTCCTGCTTGCAAGACTTCGGTATCACCCGTAGGTATGACATCACCTGCAAACGCTTGAATCACGGCAGTTGGCAACATAGAAGCTAATTCGGTTAAATGCGTACATCCTGCAATTCCACCCAAACGCTCTTTGACGCCATTTCTAAATCCTTTAAGTAGATTTAGTCCTACTAATTTTTTATAAGCCGGACCTATGGTGTCGCAATAGCCTTTGTAGGGTACGGCATCAGAAACAGCTTCCGCTTCCATAATATTGAGCTGTAAATCCACCGTAATTCTTAGCCATAAATCATGTATGGGCTCATTCGGCTGCAACACACTGGTCGCTAATTCCACCACACGGGTTTTAGCATCCGTGATGTGGGCATCAATATCCCAATATCCATCTTCCCGCTGAAAGGCCTCGGCCCTAATATTGCGGGTGTGCCTATGCACTCTCGGTGTTGATGGGGCAGGCAATGGCATAAAGCAGAAATTGTGGCCAACCCTAGGGTTAGCGTTGGATTATTTGTTATTCAAGGATGCAATTCGTTTGCATACGGCTGCAAGTAGGCTGATTTGACCAGTTACGCTGAAACCGGCTGCAACGATTGAAAGTTGATGCGAAGTTTAGCACACGCTATAGGCAAAACCACTTGTAGAAAGGGTCTCAGCACCAGACTGAGATATCGCTGATACGGACTATTAGGCGGGAAAGTCTAGCGCTATGCGCAAGTTAGGGTCTTAGCTTTCTTCGCCTTTAAGCGCACGACGCATGACCATTTGTATGCTTTGATGAGAAAACCCACGCTGCTGTAAAAAACGTATTTGACGCGCAGATTCTATTGCCGAGCTAGCTGGACTGCCAAATTTCTTTTCCCAAACAAGCCAAGCACGGTCGTCTTCACCTTCACGCAAATGCATTTTTAGTTCGGGCATGGTGCTGAGATCAATTTTATGGCTTTCTAATTCCATCAAAATGCGACTGGTACCAAAACGCTCAGCGCGTCTGTTAACCAGTGATTCAGCAAAGCGGGTAGATGATAGGAATTTTGAGGCTTCTAACCAATCTAAGATGGCCTCTATGTCATCATTTTCTTCTGCATAGCGCGCAAGTTTACGTGCCAATTCTAGCCGGCTATGTTCACGAGCAGATAGATAACGTAGCGCGCGTGCTTTTAGACTGGGTTTTGCAGAACGCATAAGCAGTGCGTACTAATGATAATGGGGAGAAGAGTACATCCACCGAGATGAGAGCGAAAGCTAATAATAACTAACAACTACAAAATGAAAGCGCTAAACAAAAGTGCGATGCATGATTTTATATGTTCTAGCAAAACTACTGCCTGCGATCTAAAAGCCATCACACTCTTTGATCGCAGGTCTTTTACTTGCTGCTTGATGAACTGATTTATTCTGCTTCTTTGATTTCTTTAATTTCTTTTGCTTCAGCTAATGCTTTTGCTGTCTTTTTAGAGGCAGCAGCAACATCAGCAACAATCTTAGGCATAGGCAGTGCTGGCAAGAGTGGAACACCGAGATGCTCACGCACTTTGTTCTCAATTTCATGCGCTAATTCAGGACGCTCTTTCAAATACATTCTTGCATTGTCTTTACCCTGACCTATGCGCTCGCCATTGTAGCTATACCAAGCACCAGATTTTTCTACGATCTTGGCATCCGAACCGATGTCGAGTATTTCACCTTCACGTGATGTTCCTGCGCCATAAAGAATGTCAAAGTGTGCTTCTCTGAATGGAGGCGCTACTTTGTTTTTAACGACTTTCACCTTGGTTTCATTACCAATGACTTCATCACCGGATTTAATTGAACCAGTACGACGTATATCTAAACGTACAGAAGCGTAGAACTTCAGCGCGTTACCGCCAGTTGTGGTTTCTGGACTACCAAACATGACACCGATTTTCATACGAATCTGGTTAATGAAAATCACCATCGTGTTGGTGCGATTGATAGAGCCCGTGAGTTTACGTAAAGCTTGCGACATCAAACGAGCTTGTAGGCCAGGTAATGAATCACCCATATCGCCTTCGATTTCTGCGCGCGGTGTTAGTGCAGCGACTGAGTCAATCACAATTAAATCAACTGCACTAGAACGTACTAAAGCATCTGTGATTTCCAACGCCTGCTCACCCGTATCAGGCTGAGAGATTAATAAATCTTGTAGATTCACGCCTAGCTTTTGCGCATAGGTGGTGTCCAAAGCATGTTCCGCATCAATAAATGCGCATGTGCCGCCTAGTTTTTGCATTTCAGCGATGACTTGCAGTGTCATCGTGGTTTTACCTGAGGATTCTGGCCCATAGATTTCAATGACTCGACCACGTGGTAAGCCGCCCACGCCCAACGCTACGTCCAGACCCAATGATCCGGTTGATACGGTCTGTACTTCTTCTGCGACGGCGCCATCGGCCAAACGCATGACAGAACCTTTACCAAATTGTTTCTCGATTTGCGCTAAGGCGGCTGACAATGCCTTACCTTTTTCTGAATTTGCTGCGGCTTTTTTATCGTCCATGAATATTCTCTCTAAGGAAAAATTGGATTAATCGGGTTGGTTTACATCCGTTTTTTCAATTTATACAGTACTGTATAAAAAAACAGTGAACGGTGCAAGCTGAATTTCACGCAATATTTAAAAAGTTATATAAATGGCCATGAATAAAGGCCTATAGTCTAATTTCTTGCCGGCACTATCGAAACCCAATAGACTAAGCCTTACTTAGGTTTCAAGCGAATCTTGGGATTTTTTCTGGCGGCATCTCTTATTTGTTTTTATTCCGACAAGAGATGCTCTTGCGCTTAAAAATAATCGGGTGAAGCTCACCAGCTTTTTCTCAAGCCACTAACTTTTTTCACATTTATGCGTATCTTGCTTGCGGAAGATGACAGTGTTTTGGCTGACGGCCTAACTCGCTCATTGCGACAGTCGGGCTATGTCACGGATTGCGTGAGTAATGGGCAAGAAGCTGATAACGCACTCTCTGCGCAAGATTTTGATTTACTGATTCTTGATTTAGACCTGCCTAAAATGTCAGGTCTAGATGTTTTACGCAGACTACGCTCGCGCGATTCACGCATTCCGGTTTTGATCTTAACTGCAGGCGACTCAGTCGAACAACGTGTTAAAGCATTGGATTTAGGTGCGGATGACTACATGGCCAAGCCGTTTGCTTTGTCCGAACTCGAAGCACGTGTGCGCGCTCTGACTCGTAGAGGTGCTGGCGGCGGCCCTACGATTATTAAACATGGTCCTCTAAGTTTTGATCAAGTGGGTCGTATCGCTTATTTACATGAACACATGCTGGACTTATCTGCACGTGAACTCGGTTTACTTGAAGTCTTACTACAGCGTAGCGGTCGCTTAGTTTCAAAAGACCAGTTAGTCGATCATCTCTGTGAATGGGGTGAGGAAGTTAGTAATAATGCGATTGAAGTCTATGTGCATCGTCTCAGAAAAAAAATTGAAACCGATGGTGTACGAATTGCCACTGTGCGCGGTTTGGGATACTGCTTAGAGAAAATCGCACCGGGATATGTCAGCACGAATCAAGGCGTGACATGAAACGCGATATTCATCTGACTAAAGCAACCAATAAAGAAATAAATAAGGAAATAAAGTCAGATCCCATCAGTAACCAGCATCATCCAGAACCAGAGCGCATGCAAGGCTCTTTGTTTGGCGAGATCTTAGACTGGATGTTGATGCCCTTACTCTTGCTGTGGCCTGTCAGCATAGGCATCACTTATTTAATTGCGATATCCATTGCGAATGAACCTTTTGATCGCGCACTAGAAGATCGTGTAACGGTATTAGCGCAACAAGTCAAAGAATATGATGGCAAATTAAGTGCGCAGATTCCTTATTCAGCACGTGATATTTTGCGTGCCGATGATATCGATAATGTGTATCTACAAGTCAGTGGCCCTGATCGCGAATTATTAACAGGCGATAGTGACTTACCTCTCCCGAATGATGAAGACAAACCCGTACCTTGGTCTGTACTCTTGCGTGATGAACATATGCGCAATGCCGATGTGCGCGTGGCCTATACCTACGTCAATCTACAAAAACGACCACAAGATAGCGCGCAAGCACCACCACGCTATGCCTTAGTTCAAGTAGCTGAAACACTAGATAAACGTCAACTGCTTGCCAATCAAATTATTAAGGGTGTGATCCTGCCAGAATTTATTATTCTGCCGATTGCCTTAACACTGCTTTGGTTTGCACTCACACGTGGCTTATCACCTTTAGCGAGCTTACAAGAGCATATACGTTCACGTCGATCAGATGATTTATCTCCTATCGATCCACATGGCGTACCTGAAGAAATTTCTCCTTTAGTGCGATCTCTTAATGAAATGTTGAGACAACTTTCGCAAAGCATACAAATGCAAAAGCGTTTTATTGCAGATGCAGCGCATCAAATGAAAACGCCTTTAGCGGGTATGCGTATGCAATCTGAATTAGCTATGCGCCAATCTGATCGCGGCGAAATTCAACGCTCCTTAGAACAGCTCTCAAAAAGTTCAGAATCCGCAACACGGCTAGTGAATCAATTATTAGCCTTAGCGCGTGCAGAAAATCAATCTTCGCAAGCGATCGCTTTTGATGTCATTGAGCTCAATGAACTAGCACGTGGTGTCGTGCAAGACTGGGTACAAACTGCATTTACACACAATATTGATCTTGGCTTTGAAGATGTCGCACATCCTGTCTACATACAGGGAAATAGTACGATGCTACGTGAGTTGATGAATAACTTAATTGATAATGCACTCAGATACACACCACAACAAGGCAGAGTCACTGTCAGAGTGGCTGCAGATGCAGAACGTGAACTCGCTTTTTTTGAAGTGGAAGATAACGGCCCTGGCATTCCAGCCTCGGAACGCACCCATGTGTTTGAACGTTTTTATCGCATACTCGGATCAAACACGGAAGGCAGTGGATTAGGTTTATCTATCGTGCGCGAGATTGCGCAACATCATAATGCGAGTGTCGATGTTTTCAGCAATCCACGTAGCCATGATCCTAGTACACCAGGCTGTTTATTTCGCATTAGCTTACCTTTAATCCAAGCTCATCACTTAGATAACACACACCAAGCATGATGACACCAGCATCAACATCAGAAGAAAAAACGTATTGGAAAAAAATGCGTGTTTTGACGTTTAGCTTACTCAGTATCTGGTCAGGCGCGAGCTTTAGTATTATTTTTTTTGCACGCGAACTTTCAGGACTGAGCTTGTTTGGATGGCCTGTTTCTTTTTATATGGCAGCACAAGGATCGATATTAATTTATTTATTATTGATCGCCTTATATGCCATCGTCGCTAAAAAACTCGACGCCGCATCAGCAACTTCATTTTCAACTGAATCATGAAGTCGCCGAATTTCACAAAGTTATTAGTGCGCTATTTTGGTTTATACACCATAGGCTTTGGTCTATTACTCGCTTCCTTATCGATACTAGAATATGAAGGCGTACCGAGATTTTGGTTAGGCTATTTATTTTTATTCACTACGATTGTCGTATATGCAGTCATAGGATTTTTTAGTCGCACTTCAGATATCTCTGAATATTATGTAGCAGGTCGACGTGTACCCGCTATGTTTAATGGCATGGCAACCGCAGCAGATTGGATTTCTACTGCAAGTTTTATTGGTCTTGCAGGTGGACTGTATCTACAAGGCTTTGATGGATTAGCTTACATCATGGGCTGGACCGGAGGTTACTGCCTAATTGCTTTACTGATCGCACCCTATCTACGCAAGTTTGGTCAGTACACCATTCCAGATTTTTTAGCAGCGCGCTATCCGGGTCGTTATAACGGTAATGTGGTTCGTAGCTTAGCCGTGATCGCCACACTCATCATTTCATTTACTTATGTCGTTGCACAAATCTACGGCGTAGGTCTTATTACTTCACGCTTTACTGGTATTGATTTTTCAGTTGGCATCTTTCTAGGATTAGCCAGTATTTTGGTCTGTTCTTTTTTAGGCGGTATGCGCGCGATTACTTGGACTCAGATAGCGCAATACATCATCATCATTGTTGCATTCATGATTCCTGTGACATGGTTATCGGTAAAACAAACTGGTATACCTATTCCGCAAATCGCTTATGGATCTGCTATTACTGGATTAATTGAGAAAGAAAAGCA
This sequence comes from Noviherbaspirillum sp., assembly GCA_034680505.1. Taxonomy (GTDB): domain Bacteria; phylum Pseudomonadota; class Gammaproteobacteria; order Burkholderiales; family Burkholderiaceae_D; genus Pernthalerella. The sequence continues at coordinate 2,232 of JAXISQ010000033.1, read as the reverse complement.
ATTAAGTGCGGATAGCAAAGAACAAGAAGTAAGAAATCTTTTACATGAACGCGCACTTAAACTCGTTAATCAAATAAATACCTTGCCACGCTCATGGGATGAAGGTCGAGTCGAAGCACGCCGCAAATTACAAGAACTACAAACTGGGAATGCCTCTCTTATAGACATCAAAGCAGCCAACCGTGCTTTATCTGACTATCCTAAAAGTCCGGAAGAAGCACGACGTGTTTGGCAAACAGAAGCTGATAGTCTTTTTTTACGTGCACAAGCATTGACACCACATACCGAACCCTTCCCTGGTAAAGACCAAGAGAGTTCGGATATCAAACGGAATAATTTTCTTGCATTAGTATTTTGTCTCATGCTGGGCACTGCAGCGCTACCTCATGTATTAGTGCGCTCTTACACCACACCTTCTGTTTCTGAATCTCGCTTCTCTGTATTTTGGGCATTATTTTTTATCATGCTGCTTTACACCGCACTACCAGCATTAGCGGTATTGGTGAAGTTTGATATCTACACAAGCTTAGTAGGTGCTGATATATCGCATCTACCCGCATGGGTGAATTACTGGTCGCATATCGACAAACTCAAACCCATGATTAGTATTGTCGATATTAATAAAGACGGGATTGTGCAATTAGCTGAAATTGTTATGGATGGTGATATGGTCGTTCTTGCCACACCAGAGATAGCAGGATTGCCTTATGTGATTTCCGCTCTTATTGCTGCAGGTGCGCTTGCTGCTGCACTCTCGACTGCAGATGGCTTACTACTTACTATTTCCAGCGCACTTACGCATGACACTTATTTCAAAATGGTTGACCCCGGCGCGTCTAGTCAAAAACGCGTAACGATTTCTAAGTTGTTACTTCTCGTGGTTGCCTTATTAGCCGCCTACACCGCCTCATTTCGTTCAGGCGATATCCTCACAATGGTGAGTGCTGCATTCTCATTGGCTGCATCCACCCTATTTCCCGCACTAATATTGGGCGTTTTTTGGAAACGAGCGAACCAACAAGGCGCAGTGGCCGGTATGCTGACGGGCTTTTTCATGTCCGTCTTCTATATGTTGATCGCTAATCCTGCATTAGGTGGATCAATTAATCAGCAGTGGTTTCATATTGCACCAGTTTCTTCCGGTGTATTTGGTGTGCCTGCTGGCTTTATAGCAATGATTATTGTGAGCTTACTCACTCCCCCTCCCGATCACGACACGATGCGTTTAGTTGATCAATTAAGATCCACCTAAGTCCCGTCACCTTGGCATGTTTCTTGATAGTACTTGAACTATTAAGAACGACTTTTGCGGGATAAGACTACATGCCAGGCTTTTTTGATGAAATGTATACCGATGGTGAAAGCCAAGTACGTGATCACTACCGTGAATTTGAACACTGGTTAACAGAACAAGCCCCAGATACAGTTGCACGCAAACGTATGGAAGCAGATTTACTGTTTCGTCGCGTAGGTATTACCTTTGCTGTGTATGGTAACAACGCAGGTACTGAGCGTTTAATTCCCTTCGATATCATCCCGCGCATTATTCCTGCAAAAGAATGGACACAATTACGTAAAGGTCTCACGCAACGTGTGCAAGCTTTGAATATGTTTATTCATGATATCTATCATGAACAACATATTGTGAAGTCAGGCGTGATACCTGCAGAACAAATTTTTCACAATGCACAGTATCGACCTGAAATGCAAGGCATCTCAGTGACCTCCGATATTTATGCGCACATAGCAGGTGTTGATATCGTGCGTGCTGGTGCCGGTGAGTTTTATGTTTTAGAAGATAATCTGCGCGTTCCATCCGGTGTGTCCTATATGTTAGAAGATCGCAAAATGATGATGCGATTATTTCCTGACTTATTTTCACGTCACAAAATCGCACCTGTTGCACACTATCCCGATCTCTTACTCGATATGCTGCGTTCCGTCGCACCAGTCGGCGTAGATGATCCTGTGGTCGTTGTCATGACACCCGGCATGTATAACTCTGCTTATTTTGAACATGCGTTTCTTGCGCAGCAAATGGGCGTTGAACTAGTAGAAGGACAAGATTTATTTGTCAACGATAACAGTGTCTTCATGCGCACTACTCGTGGCCCGCAACGTGTTGATGTTATCTATAGACGCTTGGATGATGATTACATCGATCCACTGGCTTTTCGCTCAGATTCTTCTTTAGGTGTGCCAGGACTGTTATCTGTTTATCGTGCGGGTCGT
>JAXISQ010000032.1:0-10551 GCA_034680505.1 Noviherbaspirillum sp. | reverse complement strand
GCTTAGGATCTAGCTTAGGAAACATATACAAAGCAGATTTAGGTTTCACACAAGTTACACCGGGAATATCGGTTAAGAGCTTGTGAGCTAAATCACGTTGCCGTAGCAAACGACCACCGGTTCCCACTAAATCATTGATGCTTTGATAGCCACCGAGTGCGGTTTGTATTGCAAACTGGCCTGGCGCATTGGCACACAAACGCATGGAGGCCAACATGTTCAAACCTTCTATGTAATCTTTTGCGTGTTTTTTCTCGCCTGAGACTATCATCCAACCCGCACGATATCCGCAAGAGCGATAATTTTTTGAAAGACCGTTAAAGGTGATAAATAAAACATCATCAGCCAGTGATGCTAACGATGTATGTTGGGCACCGTCATACAGCACTTTGTCATAGATTTCATCAGCAAAAACAATCAGTTGATGCTGACGTGCGAGTTCTACAATTTGCTGCAACAATTCAACGGGATATAAAGCACCGGTTGGATTGTTCGGATTGATGACAACAATGGCGCGTGTATTGGAATTGATTTTTTTGCGTATGTCTTCTATGTCAGGCATCCAATCGGCTTGCTCATCACAGACATAGTGTACGGGTGTTCCACTTGAGAGACTGACTGCTGCGGTCCATAAGGGATAATCAGGAGCAGGGACTAACACTTCATCGCCGGTGTTGAGCAGTGCATTCATGCTCATGACGATTAATTCTGAGGCTCCATTGCCTAGATAGATATCATCAATGGTGACACCTTCTATATTTTTTTCTTGGCTGTATTGCATGATCGCTTTACGCGGTGCAAACAAGCCTTTGGAATCGGTGTATCCCGATGCATTGCCCATGTTGCGTATCATGTCTTGCACGATTTCATCAGGCGCATCAAAACCAAACACGGCTAAGTTACCGATATTGAGCTTGATGATTTTATGGCCTTCTTCTTCCATCTGGCGTGCTTTTTCCAGCACGGGACCACGTATGTCGTAGCAAACATCCGCTAGTTTTTTCGATTTTTGGATTAGTCTCACAGCTGTTTCTCGCTCAAAAAATGCAGGCGCTCGTCAACACAGTGTTGCAGCGCGAAAAAACAACCATTTTGCCCCAAATTAGGCAGTCTTATCAATGTTTATAGCGGATTTTGACGGGCATTTCAGCGCGGTTCGGGCTAAAATTGCGGCCATTATGAAGCTACACACTACCTCCACGCAGCAATACCAGACCATCACTGGCTATGAAGAGAATTGGGTCGAGATTAATGCGATCAAATTTAGTCACAGCTTATTAGTTATGCCTGAACAGGCTCCTGTGCGTTGGAATGTCGCCGCCTTCGCCTCACTCACAATTGAGCATTTCTCAGAAATTGAATCCCTAGAGCCGGATGTTGTCATACTGGGTACAGGTAATCGGCAGCATTTTATTCATCCCCAACTGATCGCGAATTTGACCGCACGCCGAATAGGGGTGGAATGTATGGATAATCAAGCTGCTTGCCGAACTTACAATATTTTGATGACTGAGGGTCGCAAAGTCGCGTTAGCGCTCATCCTCACGTCATAGCAGAAAGAATTTGCGCAGCATGATGGCTGCGCTTGGAAGAATATCCCTAAGCTTGTTCGGTTAATAGAGCTATGACTTAGGCAATGCGGTACATTGCTCACAGATTTTAATCATTTGCCAGGAGACGCTATTTTGTCTGACCGCCCTTCTATTTTGAATATGACAGTACCCGACTTTTCTGCCGAGATGACAGGCGATAAGCCATTTCAACTCAGCGCATACCAGGGCAAAAATCTGGTTCTATATTTTTACCCTAAGGACAACACGCCAGGTTGTACCACTGAAAGCATGCAATTCCGCGATCTGCATCCACAATTTGCCGCGGCTAACACTGAAATTTTCGGTATTAGTCGTGACAGCCTGCGTTCTCACGAAGGTTTCAAAGCGAAGCTTGAACTACCTTTTGAACTTATCTCAGATAGTGATGAAAGAGTCTGTACCATGTTTGATGTCATGGTAATGAAATCCATGTATGGTAAAAAAGTACGAGGCGTTGAACGATCAACTTTTCTAATTGACGCTAGTGGCAAAATAATGAAAGAATGGCGTGGAGTAAAGGTTCCAGGACATGTCGATGAAGTTCTGGAATTGGTGAAGAATCTCTCTTAACGATTCATAACTAATTGAAATTAAATAATAAATTTTATAGAGGCTGTTTAGGAAAAAGGCACATTGCCTTTTGCTTAAACAGCCTTTTCAGTTTTTTACGGTATAAAAATATTTAAATCCACTTTTCCTTTTTACTTTTTTCTTTGAGGACTCGATGCCACTGCCTAAAATGCCGACTAAACCTGCAGCATTGCTCTCCCCCGTAGATTATCCTAAGGCAGAAAAAAATAAGTCGTTAAAAAAACCAGTGATCGCTCTGGTTGAAGCACCCATCAAAAGTTCAGCGCCTGCACCTATAGCGCGCACGAAATCAGATTCCGCTCAAGGCGAGCAACGTAGCGGCAATAGTCGTTCACACGCTGGTGTCACTAATAAATCTTCATCGAGTAAATCAGCAGGTAAGCGTGGTGTGACTAAGTTATTTGTCTTGGACACCAATGTATTAATGCATGACCCAACCTCACTGTTCCGCTTTGATGAACATGATGTATATCTTCCTATGATTACGCTAGAAGAATTAGATAATCATAAAAAAGGTATGTCAGAGGTCGCACGCAATGCTCGACAAGTTTCACGCTCACTCGATGCACTGGTTGCCGACACCAGTGAACATGAAATTGACAACGGCATTCTACTTAGTAAGCTAGGCAATAAAGATGCGAGTGGTCGTTTATTTTTTCAAACTCGCTTGAATGATTGGCAACTGCCACAAGGACTACCAGTAGGCAAAGCAGATAATCAAATCTTAGCTGTAGTGCGCGGACTGCAAGAACAATTTCCAGAACGCCCCGTTGTCTTGGTATCGAAAGATATCAACATGCGCATCAAAGCGCGTGCGCTAGGTTTGCCTGCTGAAGAATATTTTAATGATCATGTATTAGAAGATACCGATCTGCTGTACTCAGGTATTTTGCAATTACCTTATGATTTTTGGGACAAGCATGCAAAAGGCATGGAATCATGGAAAGAAAATCGCCATGGTGCAGGTACCACTTACTATCGTGTGACTGGCCCTACCGTTCCTTCAATGTTGATTAATCAGTTTGTATTCCTTGAACCACAAGATGGCGAAGCTGCGTTTTATGGTCAGGTAACTCAAATCAATGGCAAGACGGCAGTGCTGCGTACCTTACGCGATTTTGGTCACAACAAACATAATGTGTGGGGTATCACTTCTCGCAACCGTGAACAAAACTTTGCGCTAAATTTACTCATGGATCCAGATTGTGATTTCGTCACACTGTTGGGACAAGCAGGTACTGGCAAAACACTACTTGCCTTAGCAGCAGGCTTAACTCAAGTGCTAGAGACAAAAATTTACAATGAAATTATTGTCACACGTGTGACTGTTCCTGTTGGTGAAGACATAGGCTTTTTACCTGGCACAGAAGAAGAAAAAATGTCACCGTGGATGGGTGCATTTGATGACAATCTTGAAGTGCTGAATAAGTCTGATTCTGATGCAGGTGAATGGGGACGCGCAGCAACGCAAGAATTGATTCGTTCACGCATTAAAATTAAATCGCTCAACTTCATGCGTGGTCGCACTTTTGTGAATAAATATTTGATTATCGATGAAGCACAAAATCTCACACCAAAGCAAATGAAAACCTTGGTGACACGTGCAGGTCCTGGCACCAAGATTGTTTGTCTAGGCAATATCGCTCAGATCGATACCCCATATTTAACAGAGGGTTCAAGTGGATTAACGTATGTAGTTGATCGTTTTAAGGGATGGTCACACAGCGGGCACATCACCCTAGCACGTGGAGAACGTTCACGATTAGCTGATCATGCAAGTGATGTTCTTTAAATCTCTATAACAATCTGTCGCACTAATAAAAAAGCTGCCGATTAAAAAATCGGCAGCTTTTTTTATTGGACCAACATAGATAGTTAAAGTATTTGCTTACCAACCCACCATGCTAATGCAGCAACCAATGCCGATGCAGGAATCGTAAATACCCATGCCCAAACAATATTACCTGCTACGCCCCAACGAACTGCAGACATTTTATGTGAGCTACCAACACCAACAATCGCACCCGTAATAGTGTGGGTAGTTGATACAGGAATACCAAGACTAGTCGTTAAAAATAAAGTGAGCGCACCGCCAGTCTCTGCACAAAAACCACCCACTGGTTTTAGCTTAGTAATTTTCTGCCCCATAGTTTTAACAATACGCCAACCACCAAACAAGGTACCCATGCTTATTGTTAGATAACAGGAAAAGATGACCCAAGTAGGTAATGGATCTGAAGCAGCTGTCACACCAGCTGCAATTAACAACATCCAAATAATGCCCATGGTTTTTTGTGCATCATTACCACCATGGCCAAGGCTATACATAGAAGCAGAAAAGAGTTGCATACGCCTAAACCATTTATCAATACGCTGTGGTGTACTACGCACGAACAGCCATGACACTAGTAACATCATGAGAGAACCAATTAATAAACCTAGCAAAGGCGAAAGAATAATAAATGCGAGTGTTTTGATCAACCCACTTGAAATTAAAGCGCCAGTTCCCGCTTTTGCCAACGCCGCACCTACCAGACCACCTATGAGTGCATGCGAAGAAGAGGATGGAATACCGTAGTACCAAGTTAGTAGATTCCATGCAATCGCGCCAACTAATGCACCAAATACTACATAGTGATCAATCATACTAGGATCAATCGTTCCCTTGCCTACTGTTGTAGCAACTTTAAGCTGAAAAAAAAGTACTGCTATAAAGTTAAAAAATGCAGCAAGAATAACTGCTGAATGAGGTTTTAATACGCCGGTAGAAACTACTGTTGCTATCGCATTCGCTGCATCATGAAACCCATTCATAAAATCGAATGCGAGTGCTAGCAAAACGAGAAAAGCTAATACGTAAATACTAATATTGAGAGTCTGCATAAATTTTGTATTGAGAAGTTAGCAGATAACATCATGCATTCTCTACAATAATGCCCTCGATAATATTGGCAACATCTTCACAGCGATCAGTGACAGATTCTAAAATTTCATAAATTGCCTTTAACTTAATCAGATTACGGACGTCAGGTTCTTCACGAAATAATTTTGACATTGCAGCTCGCATCACATGATCTGCATCGGATTCTAATCTATCGATCTCAGCACAAATAGCGAGCATCTCGCGTGCATTTTTCATATTGTGTAACAAGCCCACGCAGGCACGTACTTTCTCACAGCAAGATAAACATAACTCTGCAAGACGCTTTGCTTCCGGTGTAATTTGTTTTATGTCATACAGCGAGACAGTCTGACCTGCATCTTCCATCAGATCCAATATGTCATCCATACGTGTAATTAATTGATGGATATCTTCTCTGTCTAAAGGCGTAATAAAAGTTTTATGCAACATTTCTAATGCAGCATGTGTGACTTTATCAGCTTGTTTTTCTAAGGTCTCAATCGCATGAACGCGATTTTCCAAATCATCGAAAGTGGTCATCAACGACAGCATTTCTTTACCGCCCTTGACACATAAATCAGCATGCTGGATAAAAAAATCAAAAAACTTACCTTCTGTCGGCATTAATCTTCCGAACATTTTTTCTCCTAGAGCTTAATTAGTTATTACCGTATGAAGTGCCGCTACTGGTGTAATTTTCGAATTTTGTAAATTGACCTAGGAAAGTCAGACGCACATCACCAATAGGGCCATTTCTTTGCTTACCAATGATGATCTCTGCTATACCTTTATCAGTTGTATCTGGGTTATAGACTTCATCGCGATAAATAAATAAGATCAAATCAGCATCTTGCTCAATTGCGCCAGACTCACGCAAGTCTGACATCACAGGACGTTTGTTAGGACGTTGTTCCAACGAACGGTTTAACTGTGAAAGTGCAATCACAGGGCAATTCAATTCTTTTGCTAAACCTTTTAAATTACGTGAAATTTCAGAAATCTCTGTCGCTCGATTTTCTCCTGCGCTATTAGCTGACATCAATTGCAAGTAATCGACAATCACTAAACCCAAGGTGCCACAGGTACGCGCTAGACGTCGTGAACGTGCACGTAATTCCATAGAATTTAAACCTGGTGTTTCATCGATATAGATTTGTGCACCATTCATTTTTTGAATGGCATGCGTGAGTCGCGGCCAATCTTCATCATTCAAACGACCAGTTCGTAAACGACCTTGATCTAAACGTCCAACGGAACCCAACATACGCATTGCTAATTGTGATCCACCCATTTCCATAGAAAAGATCGCGACTGGCAAACCACTATCGACTGCTACATGCTCACCGATATTCACAGAGAAAGCAGTCTTACCCATAGAAGGTCGACCTGCAACAATCACTAAATCACCTTTTTGCAAACCTGAAGTCATACGATCTAAGTCAACAAAGCCAGTTGGTACACCAGTGATGTCGTTAGGATTTTCACGGTTATACAATTCATCAATACGCTCTACCACTTGCGTGAGCAACGGTTGAATCTCTTGAAAACCTTGTTTGCCTCGTGAGCCGTCTTCAGCAATAGAAAAAATCTTTGCTTCCGCTTCATCGAGTAATTGCTTTACTTCTTTTCCTTGCGGATTAAAGGCTTCGCCAGAAATTTCATCTGACACGGTGATCAATCTGCGTAAGACTGCGCGATCACGCACAATTTCTGCATATCGACGAATATTTGCTGCTGAAGGTGTATTCTGTGCGAGTGCATTTAGATAGGCGATACCTCCTACCTCTTCTGCTTTAGCACTCGATGATAATGATTCAAAGACCGTAATCACATCAGCAGGCTTAGCCACACTAATCAACTTGGCAATATGTTGAAATATCTGTCTGTGATCAAAACGATAAAAATCAGCAGGACTTAAAAAATCAGCAATCTTGTCCCACGCTGCATTATCAAGCAGTAAGCCACCCAGCACAGACTGTTCCGCCTCGACGGAATGCGGTGGAATTTTGAGAGAATCAACTAAAGGATCGAGCGGAGTATTCATGGAGTAAATTATACCTGCTAGCCCAACCATCACGGCTTATAAAACATGGCTATTCAGACGTAACACCTATCCATCACTAATGTTTGCGTAAAGCTGAGTAAAAATAAAAAAGCTGGGGCTAGCCCAGCTTTTTACCTATCATTCAAGCCTAGCAGGAGGCAATGAATTAAGAATGTTCACCAGTGATGATGACTTTCACTTCAACCACAACATCGGTATGCAATGAAACTGACAAAGCAAATTCACCAGCAGTCTTTAAAGGACCTGTAGGCATACGAACTTGTGCTTTATCGATTGTGCATCCCAGTTTAGTCAAAGCTTCGGCAACATCATGATTGGTGACGGATCCAAACAAACGACCATCAACACCTGATTTTTGTGAAACATGCACGGTTAATGCTGCTACTTTTTCACCGAGTGCTTGTGCTTCAGCTAATTTTGCTGCTGCTGCTTTTTCTAACTCAGCACGCTTTGCTTCAAACTCTGCAATCGCAGTAGCGGTAGCACGACGCGCTTTACGCTGAGGGATGAGAAAGTTACGTGCATAACCATCTTTCACACGAACGACTTCACCGAGATTGCCTAGATTTACTACTTTTTCCATCAAGATAACTTGCATTTTATTCTCCAGAATGTACTTGAACCTAAAACCGATTAAGCGTTATGCAAATCGGTGTAAGGCAGCAAAGCGAGATAACGGGCACGCTTGATAGCGGTGTCCACTTGACGCTGATAATGCGCACGTGTGCCAGTCAAACGAGCAGGCATGATCTTGCCATTCTCTTGAACGAAATCTTTCAACGTATCGACATCTTTGTAGTCAACTTGCTCAACGTTAGCGACGGTGAAGCGGCAAAACTTCTTACGTTTAAACAGTGGGTTCTGTTGTTTACGTTTTTCTTTCAACTTGCTTTTATCGAATTTTTTTCCGAATGCCATTTGTGGCTCCTGAATCTGTTAAGTAATGGATTTGAAATCGTGAAGATGAAAAATCAGACTTTTACTGTTGCGGTTTTTTTTGGCCATGAAACCTGAAAATTTCAAAGTTTCACCTAGCGAGATTTGTTCAAGTTTGTGAGCTACATCACCTGCAGCAAGTGCTGAAATTTCCAGCTCTACTACACGCACACCACCTGCTTCAACCTGCTCCGACCTATGCAGCAAAGTTGCTGTCACGATCGGGATACCTGCCGGGCTATAACGCATTATTTCTCGTTGAGCCAGACTTGCCACACACTGAAATCTGTTTTCTTCCTCTCTAGTCAAAGACAATTCCGCCAATTAGGCGGCCGGTGCCTCAGTACGCTGTGCTTTAGCTGCATCTTCCTTGCTCACACTCTTCATGATAGGAGATGGTGCAGTTTCTGCACGCTTCATGCGTACCGTGAGGTGACGCAACACAGCATCATTGAATTTAAAACCAGTTTCGATTTCTGCCAGAGTCTCTGCATCGCATTCAATGTTTAAACAAACATAATGCGCTTTAGCTAATTTCTGGATCATGTAGGCCAGTTGACGACGGCCCCAGTCTTCTACGCGGTGCACTTTACCGCCGCGATTAGCGACGATGCCCTTGTAGCGTTCGATCATTGCTGGAACTTGCTCGCTTTGATCGGGGTGAACAATAAATACTATTTCATAGTGACGCATCATTTCTCCTTAGGTCGGATTGATAATCGCCCACCCCGGCGTCATGACGAGTGTGGGAAGAGGAAAACCAGACATGATACGGGGAAATACTCAGAAACTCAATCAACTCAGAGAGTTATCGCCCTAACTCAATAAAAAAGAATAACAATTTGCTTGCTTTTTATATAAAGCTGTACAAAAATACAGGCTGTTTATATAAACAGTTAAGCCACCTGCCCAAGGAGCCATTCATGATCAAGTTGACCGCACGTCAGGAGCAAATCCTCGCCCTCATCCGTGACGCTATCAACAACACCGGATTTCCTCCGACTCGAGCGGAAATCGCTCAGGAGTTAGGTTTTCGCTCTGCGAATGCAGCCGAAGAGCATTTGCAAGCCCTCGCTCGTAAGGGTGCGATTGAGATTTCACCAGGCACTTCACGTGGCATACGGCTACTCGACAGACCGGAAGATGGCATACGCAAACGCTTCGCACCTTCACAAATGATGTTGCCGCATCCGGAATTAATGCAGTTTTCCCTACCTTTAATCGGACGAGTGGCTGCCGGTTCTCCGATTCTTGCCGAAGAACATATCTCTGCAAATTATCAGGTTGACCCTTCTCTTTTCACCGCCAAACCCGACTATCTGCTCAAGGTCAGAGGGATGTCGATGCGTGATGCAGGCATTTTGGATGGTGATTTACTGGCTGTGAAAAAAGCGGACTCCGCCAAAGATGGACAAATCGTCGTAGCGCGATTGGATGATGAGGTGACGGTGAAGCGTTTTCGACGTGCCGGTAATGCGATTGAACTATTGCCAGAAAATCCGGAATTTAAAACCATCAGAGTTGAACCAGGTCAGCATGAATTTGCGTTGGAAGGTTTAGCAGTGGGATTGCTACGCGCTTGGGGCTAAGACTAAGGATGCAACGCTGATGTGCCTTGTAAAACGAAAGGCGAATTGCGTTTTTTGCTCTACCTGTGCTTTTTTTTGTGTTTTTTGATCAGTCACCCCTACTGCTTCATAGGTTGAGTTTGTACCTTACTCGCCTATTTATTTTTGATTATTTTTCTGTTGAATATGATGCGCAATGCCACGCAATATATTCACTTCTTCTGTCTCTAATGCAGAGCGTGAAAATAATCTTCTAAGGCGTGACATTAATTTTTTAGGATGAGCAGGATCTAAAAAAGCGATATCTATTAACGCTTGCTCTAGATGCATAAACAACCCCTCAATCTGCTCCGCCTTCGCGAGTTCACCCTGAAAGCCTATGCCGCTAGGCATATGCGTTGAACTCACAGTCGCCATCCTGCATTCATAAGCCATGATTTGCACTGCTTGCGCGAGATTCAAAGAAGAGTAATCAGGATTCGTTGGCACATGAAGCAAGAAATTGCATCGCTCAACCTGTTCATTCGACAAACCAAAGCGCTCATTACCAAATACTAAGGCGGTTTGTCGTGTTGGCTCGACTGCAATCGACGCAGCAATCGAGGCTGCAAACTCACGTGGCTGCTTTAGCGGTGGTGAAAATTCACGTAAACGCGCACTTAATCCTGCTACCACATTGCAATCGGCAATCGCTTCATCAAGACTATTCACAACACGCGCCTGTTGCAATACATCTTGCGCTCCACTAGCAAAAGCCACTGCCTCTTCATGCATTAACACATGCTCATAGCGCGGCTTGACCAATACCAAGTCATGAAAACCCATGGTTTTCATAGCACGTGCTGTAGCACCGATATTTCCGGGTCGACTAGTTTCTACCAATACGAAACGCACGCG
>JAXISQ010000031.1:0-10599 GCA_034680505.1 Noviherbaspirillum sp. | reverse complement strand
TACGTGCTCAGATTGATACCTCGTCTGAACTCATCACCGTGAGCGAAAATCTTCCAGTTGCGATTGCAAAAGGGATAGGTAAAACATGGGACACCAGTGCCATGACTTTATCAATGCTTGGCAAGATGATAATGGGCGAGGCCTCATTAAAGAATATTACCGGTCCCATCACGATTGCTGATTATGCAGGGCAGACTGCGCGCACTGGTGCAATTAGTTTTTTATCCTTTATGGCTTTTATCAGTATTAGCCTGGGAGTCATGAATCTCTTGCCAATTCCAGTGCTAGATGGGGGGCATTTGTTGTATTATTCGCTAGAACTTTTGACTGGTCGTCCAGTATCGCAGCGGGTAAGTGACATTGCCCAGCGTGCCGGAGTGGGCATATTAATGGTCTTGATGGCGGTGGCAATTTTTAATGACATCGCTAGATTGGTTTCTTGACTGTTTTATTTTCGCTAACATGGCCTAGCGTATCAATCTTGTAGTGCTTAACACTCTTTTGCTGATGAAATTTGAATCCAAGCGCAACGCGTCGCCGTTTTTCTCCCGCCGATTAATCGCTATTGCTGCCTTTGCTTTTTGTACAGGACAAGCATTTGCTGTTGATCCATTTACGATTAAAGATATACGCGTTGAAGGTATACAGCGTACTGAAGCCGGTACCGTATTTGGCTATTTGCCAGTGCGTGTAGGCGATGTCTTTAATGATGATAAAGCAGCCGCATCAATCAAAGCGCTATATGCCACAGGTTTTTTCAAAGATGTGCGTATCGAGATTGATGGCGATGTCTTGGTCGTCATGGTGGAAGAAAGACCTGCTATCGCATCGGTTGAATTCACAGGCACCAAAGAATTTGATAAAGCGCAGTTAACGAAATCTTTAAAAGAAATCGGTCTGGGTGAATCACGCATTTTAGACAAAGCTTTAGTTGACCGCGCTGAACAAGAATTAAAACGTCAATACTTAGCGCGTGGTTTATATGGTGTACAAGTCACAACGACTGTCACTCCTATAGAGCGGAATCGTGTCAATGTCACCTTTGCAGTTGATGAAGGTGATATCGCTAAGATCAAACAAATTAACATCATCGGTAATAAAGTTTTCCCTGAAAGCGACTTGCTCGGTCAGTTGAAGTTATCAACTTCAGGTTGGTTTACTTGGTATAGCAAGGCTGATCAATATTCCAAACAAAAACTTGCGGGCGACATCGAAGCACTGCGTTCATTTTATTTGAACCGTGGTTATCTCGAGATGCAAATTGATTCCACACAGGTTTCAATTACACCTGACAAAAAAGATATTTTCATCACGATTAATATTAGTGAAGGTCAGAAATTTACGATTGCTGATATCAAACTCGAAGGTGAAATGCTAGGTCGCGAATCAGAACTGGCAAGTCTCGTGCAATTGAAAAAAGGCGATGCTTACTCCGGTGAGAAAATGACCCAGAGCACTAAGAAGATTTCTGAGCGTATGGGTGTTTTTGGTTATGCCTTTGCGAATGTAAATGCGGCGCCAGAAATTAATCGTGAAAAAAATGAAGTCAGCTTCACCATCTTTGTTGATCCAGGCAAGCGTGTTTATGTACGCCGTATTAATGTAGGTGGTAATGATCGTACGCGTGATGAAGTTATTCGTCGTGAATTCAGACAATTTGAAAGTTCATGGTATGACGGCGACAAAATTAAACTTTCTAAAGAACGTTTAGGTCGTTTAGGCTTCTTTACTGATACAGCGATTGATACCGTTGATGTACCTGGTACCAATGATCAAGTGGATTTAAATGTGGGTGTGACTGAAAAACCAACCGGTAACATTATGTTGGGTGCTGGTTTTTCAAGTAGTGAGAGATTAACGCTGACTGGTTCTGTGAATCAGGCAAATGCATTTGGTACAGGTAATAACATCGGTATTAGTGTGAACACCAGTAAAGTGTTTCGTACTATTGCGATTTCACACACCAACCCGTATTTCACGGAAGATGGTGTGAGTCGTACTTATGAAGTGTTCTTGCGTACTGCACGTCCACCTTATTACTTGTTGAATACCACCGACTATAAAATTGAAACCAAAGGTGCGAACGTCAACTTTGGTGTGCCTGTTTCAGAATATGACCGTATCTTCTTTGGTGCAGGTATAGAAGATACGACTGTGGATACTAAGTCAAACAGTCCACAACGTTATATCGATTACGTTGACTCCTTTGGTACTGCAGGTGGTATTGGTACCGCACACACTACCTCATTCCCACTCACAGTTGCCTGGCAGCGTGATAGACGTGATAGCGCCTTGATTCCGACTGAAGGTCGCTTTCAGCGTGCTAACTTTGAAGTTTCACCTGGCGGTACGGTGAGATATTACCGTTCTGGTTATCAAGATCAATACTTCTGGCCTGTGACAAAATCCATCACCTTGGCATTGAATGGTGAAGTGAATTACGGCGCCGGTATTGGTAATGATTACCCTATCTTTAAAAACTACTATGCAGGTGGTATAGGTTCGGTGCGTGGATATTTCGCTGGTTCGCTTTCTACTGCAGCTGCTCAATCGACGACGACAGGTTTATTCTTACCAATTGGTGGTCAAGCCCGTGTGTTGATGAATGCAGAATTGCAAATGCCTTTCCCTGGTACGGGTGTCGATCGTAGCTTGCGTTGGTTTGGCTTTTTCGATGCAGGTCAGGTATATAACCCACAAGATGGCGACAGAATTAGTTTCCAAGACTTGCGCTACAGTGTAGGTTTAGGTATCAGTTGGATTTCACCAGTTGGCCCGCTTAAGTTGTCATTGGCGCGCCCTATGAATCCTGCTAGCTTTGATAGAACACAGGCCTTCCAGTTCCAACTGGGTACAGGCTTTTAATCGACAAATGGCATAATCATTATTTACGTTGCGGAGATTGAATTGAATTCTGTAATCAAAAAAGCAATTTGCATGAGCCTGACAGCGGCTTTATCCTTGGGCTTCATGTCGTCTGCCTTAGCGCAGGAAACAAAAATAGGTTTTGTAAGCACCGAGCGCATTTTCCGTGAAGCTGCGCCTTCTAAAGCTGCAACTGCAAAGCTAGAACAAGAATTTTCTAAGCGTGAAAAAGAGTTGCAAGAATCTGCAGCACGTTTAAAAGCGGCAGCTGAACGTTTAGACAAAGAAGCGCCAGTCTTGTCCGATTCAGATCGCAACAAACGTCAGCGTGAATTAGCTGAAATGGATAAAGATTTTCAGCGTAAACAACGTGAATTTCGCGAAGACTTAAATCAACGTCGTAATGAAGAATTAGCCGTTGTATTAGAGCGCGCAAATAAAGTGATTAAGCAAATTGCTGAAGCAGAAAAATATGACATTATTTTTCAAGAAGCAGTGTATGCAAGTCCTCGCATTGATATCACTGAAAAAGTGATTAAGGCACTCAATAAATAAGCCGGAGTTAGCCGCCATGAGCACTCGACTCGGGCAAATAGTCGAAAGCTTGGGCGGACAGTTGATAGGCAGTCCGGATATTCTCGTCACTGGTATGGCTCCGCTGGAAACAGCGGGCTCTCAGCACATCACCTTTCTGTCCAATACTAAGTTGCGCGCACAAGCCGGCCTATGCGCGGCGGGTGCGCTCATACTTTCTGAGGCCGATCACGCTCTGGTATCCGCTACCTATCAGGGTGCTTGCATCGTCACTGCAAATCCTTATGCGTATTTCGCGCGAGCTGCGCAATTTTTTGTAAAGCTTCATGCACCTGCACGCATACCTGGAGTGCATGCAACTGCCATCGTCCATCCAACAGCGCGCATTGCTGCAACCGCTGTTATTGCAGCGCATGTGATCATAGAAGCAGATGCAGACATTGGTGAGCATTGCGACATAGGAGCGAGCTCTTTTATTGGTCGTGGTGCTCGACTGGGTGCTGGAACAGTACTTCATCCGCATGTAACATTTCTTGCAGACTGCCACATTGGTGAACGTGGTGTGATTCAATCAGGCGCTGTGATTGGTAGTGATGGCTTTGGTTTTGCGAATGAACAGGGTGCATGGATAAGAATTCCGCAAACTGGTGGTGTACGTATCGGTCATGATGTAGATATAGGAGCTAACACCACCATAGATCGCGGTGCATTAGCACATACAGTGATAGAAGATGGCGTTAAGTTAGACAATCAAATACAAATTGCTCACAACTGCGTGATAGGTGCGCATACTGCAATGGCGGGTTGTGTGGGTGTGGCGGGTAGTGCCAAGATAGGGAAATATTGCACCTTTGGTGGTGCAGCCATGGTGTTAGGGCATTTAAGTATTGCTGATCATGTGCATGTTTCTTCTGGTAGTTTAGTATCGCGTTCAATACATGAAGCAGGGCAGTACACAGGTTTTTATCCTCTCGCAAAAAATGCAGACTGGGAGAAATCAGCGGCTATCGTGAGAAATTTAGAAGATATGCGTCATCGCTTACGCGAACTAGAAAAAAAAATTAAACCATAATTACAAACAAAATAAAAACAATCGTCCTCCTAGAAAGCTAGTGATAATCAAAATGAAAAGCCTAGACATTAATCAGATCAAAGAATACCTACCGCATCGCTATCCAATGTTGTTAGTCGATCGTGTCTTGGATTGGGAATCTGGAAAAACGATACGTGCCATTAAAAATGTGACGATTAATGAAGAATTTTTCAATGGACACTTCCCTAATAAGCCTGTCATGCCTGGTGTGTTAATGATAGAAGCCTTAGCGCAGACATCCGCCTTACTAGCATTTTTGACTATGGGTCAAAAGCCGGATGAAAATGCAGTGGTCTATTTTTTAGGAATAGATAATGCGCGCTTCAAACGCCCTGTTGAACCTGGTGATCAGTTAGTCATGCAAGTAGAAATTTTGCGTCAATCACGTGGTATTTGGAAATTCAAAGCGCAAGCAAGTGTAGATGGTCAGCTCGCGGTGGAAGGTGAGTTGATGTGTACGATGCGTAGCATTGCTGATTCCACGCCAGCGGAATAAGGATAGCAATGGCGAAGATACATGCGACCGCTTTGGTCGATCCTAAAGCCACACTGGATGCGAGTGTAGAAATTGGTGCATACAGCATTATCGGACCACACGTATCGATAGCTGCTGGCACACGAATAGGTCCTCATGTCGTCATCGAAGGTCACACTACCATAGGTAAAGACAATACCTTCTTTCAGTTTTCCTCTATCGGTGCGGCACCTCAAGATAAAAAATATCAGGGTGAAGAGACGCGCTTAGAGATAGGCGATCGCAATACCATACGTGAGTTTTGTACATTTAATCGAGGAACCACACAAGATGTGGGCGTCACCCGATTAGGAAATGATAATTGGATCATGGCTTACGTGCATCTTGCCCATGACTGTCAGATTGGTAATCACACGATCTTCGCTAACAATGCACAACTTGCAGGACATGTGCATGTAGAAGATTGGGTCATACTGGGTGGTTTTGCGAACGTGCATCAGTTTTGCAAAATTGGTGCTCATGCGATGGTAGGAATGAGTACGAGTTTGACCCAAGATGTGCCGCCGTTTGTGATCTTGTCGGGTAATCCTGCAGCCGCTCATGGTATTAATAGTGAAGGTTTAAAACGCAGAGGTTTCTCATCTGAAGAAATAGCGGCTATTCGTCGTTCTTATAAATTGATTTATAAATCAGGTCTGACACTGGATGAAGCAAAAGCTGCGTTACGCAAAGAAGAGCAAGAATTGCCTGCCATTGCTATGCATGTAAAACAAATACGAGAATTTCTTGAGCACACCACCCGTGGCATCGTCCGTTAATAACACTCTCGCCATGGTGGCTGGTGAGCCATCCGGCGATATGCTGGCAGCTCGCATGCTGTCAGGCTTACGTACCATGCTGCCCGATGCACATTTCCATGGCATAGGTGGATCAAACATGGCAGAGCATGGATTTGTTGCTGACTATCCTATGGAGAAGTTAGCAGTTCGTGGTTTGTTTGAAGTCTTATCGCATTATCGAGAAATCAAAGGCATACAAGATGCACTGCGCGAGAAATTATTAGTTGAGCGTCCAGGTGTTTTTATAGGCGTAGATGCGCCTGATTTTAATCTTGATCTAGAAATCGCATTGAAAGAAGCGGGTATACCGACAGCGCATTTCATCAGTCCTTCTATTTGGGCATGGCGACGCAATCGTATTAAAAAAATAGCGCGCGCTGTGTCGCACATGCTGGTTATTTTTCCATTTGAAGAAGAGATTTATAAAAAAGCAGGGATACCTGTGACCTATGTTGGTCATCCATTAGCAGAACTCATACCTATGGATGCCGATCAGGATGGAGCACGTGATGCGCTAGGTTTTGAACATAATGCGCGTTTGATTACCCTCATGCCTGGCAGTCGTTTATCTGAAATAAAATATAACAGTGAAGCTTTTATCGGTGCTGCAGAAATGCTTCTCAAACGAGATAAGCACATACGTTTTATCGTACCTATGGCAGGTCCTACACAACGTGCTTATTTTGAAAAAATCATAGGTAAAGAACGCATAAAAAAATGTGAGCTCACTATCACTGAAGGAAACTCACATACAGCCTTAGCAGCTAGTGATGCCGTCTTGGTTGCAAGTGGAACTGCAACGCTAGAAGTCGCTTTGTTTAAAAAACCTATGGTGATTTCTTATCGTATGCACGCTGCAAGTTGGCAAGTGTTGCGGCTCATGGCCTATCAGCCGTGGGTAGGTTTGCCGAATATTATGGCGCGAGAATTTCTTGTTCCAGAATTATTACAAGGACGTGCAACGCCGCACGGTCTAGCGAGTGCCTTATGGGTACAGTTATCAAGTGATCAAAATCGTCAGCGCTTGCGCAGGCGTTTCATCGATCTGCATCATGATTTGATGCGCAATACGGCTTCTGAGAGTGCGCACGCAGTAATGCAACTCTTAAATACAAGTCGATAAGCTTAGTTCACTGAGTACTCTCATGATGCAAACTGAGCTTGCAGCTTCTTTGTTTGACTATAAAGATGAAATTATCTGTGGTGTCGATGAAGCTGGTCGTGGTCCATTAGCGGGTCCAGTATTTGCTGCAGCTGTCATACTCAATCCGAATAAACCGATTGCAGGTTTACGTGATTCTAAAAAACTCACAGCAGTAAAACGTGAAGCATTGGCAGAGATTATTAAGCGTGATGCAATTGCTTGGTCTATAGCGCAATGTTCAGAAGCAGAAATTGATGCATTGAATATTTTGCAAGCGACTATGTTGGCTATGCGTAGAGCGATAGAAACCTTATCAAGCACGCCGACCTTAGCGCTAATAGATGGTAATCGCTGTCCTGTGTGTCAAGTAAGAACAGAAGCGATTGTGAAAGGTGATGATAAAGT
The DNA here is from genome assembly GCA_034680505.1 of Noviherbaspirillum sp. Classification (GTDB taxonomy): domain Bacteria; phylum Pseudomonadota; class Gammaproteobacteria; order Burkholderiales; family Burkholderiaceae_D; genus Pernthalerella. The sequence continues at coordinate 3,244 of JAXISQ010000031.1, read as the reverse complement.
CGCAGAAATTTCTGCTGCATCCATACTCGCTAAAACCGCACGTGATGCAGCATTGATGGTGATGCATGATCAATATCCACAGTATGCTTTTGATCAGCATAAAGGCTATCCTACTGCGCTACATTTAGAGCGTTTGCGTTTACATGGCGTGACACCATTACACAGAAAATCCTATGCGCCAGTGCGTGCTTTACTTGATGCAGCTTCAAGCAAGTCAGGTGCATAAACATGTCTATCAAAATAATTCAATCGCGTGATAATCCGCTGTACAAACAGATTCGACAATTAGCGACTTCAGTACAAGCGCGAAAAAAAGCAGGGCAGACTTTGTTGGATGGTGTGCATTTATGTCAGGCTTGGTTGTCGCAACGTGTAGCACCCTCTATCTGTGTTGTGAGTGACAATGCTGCATCACATCCTGAAGTTTTAAGCATTCTTAATGCATGTTTGGAAAAGCAAGTAACTTGCATACAACTGCCTGATGCTTTGTATGCTGCGCTCAGCCAAGTTGAAAATGGCATTGATATTTTATTTATAGTCGATGTACCAATTCCATCTCATGTTGAATCTTTGAATGAATGCGCATTGCTCTTAGATCAATTGCAAGATCCAGGTAATGTGGGCTCGATATTGCGTAGCGCAGCAGCAGCGGGCATTAAAAAAATATTTTGCTCACCGAGTACCGTCGCTGCATGGTCACCAAAAGTTTTACGAGCGGGTATGGGTGCACATTTTGTGGTGGATATTTATGAACAATGCGATCTGTCTGCTTTAATTCAAGCTGCAAGCATACCTGTGATTGCAACAAGCTCACATGCTACGCAAACGATTTATGGCTATGATCTGAGCAAAAAATTTGCTTGGTTGTTTGGTCATGAAGGTCAGGGAGTTTCAGACGAGTTGTTAGCTTTAGCAAGTGTACAACTCGCTATCCCACATGATCCAGCAATGGAATCATTAAATGTCGCAGCGAGTGCTGCAGTGTGTTTGTTTGAGCAGGTAAGACAAGCCAATTTTGCAAAATAATATTTGCAATATTTAGTTGAGTAGGTACGATTAGCGTAGCGTAATCGTACGTAACATAGTCATTTTGATTTTGATATTCGTACGAATACGCTTCGCTATTCGTACCTACGAGTTATTTTAAATCTCTATCATCCCGCTTAATAATACGCTCGCTTCTCTGAACGTATCTCTTGCAAAATCATAGTCGCGATTTCTTCAATCGATTTAAGCGTTGATGACATCCAGCGTATGCCTTCTTTGTGCATCATTTTTTCTGCTTCATTGACTTCGTAACGACAATTTTCTAAGGCTGCATATTTACTGCCTGGACGTCGTTCATTGCGTACTTCTGTTAAACGTTCTGGTGCAATGGAGAGGCCAAAAATTTTGGCTTTGTATGGCAACAAACCACTTGGTAATTTACCTCGTTCAAAATCTTCTGGTATCAAAGGATAGTTCGCTGCTTTTATACCGTATTGCATAGCGAGATAAAGGCTAGTCGGTGTTTTACCTGAACGCGATACGCCAACTAAAATCACATCCGCATTTTCTAAATTTTTGTGTGATTGACCATCATCATGCGCAAGTGAAAAATTAATCGCTTCTATGCGGTTTTTATAATCTTCTGAATCTGCAATATTATGACTGCGACCAATCGTATGGGTAGACTTAATTCCAAACTCTTGTTCAAGGGGTTCGACAAAGGTTTGAATCAAATCCATGTGCATGCCTCTGGACTGACGCACGATATTCGATAACTCTGCTTTAACTAAAGTAGAAAATACGATGGGACGTTTGCCATCCACTTCACAGCTTTCATTGATCTTACGCACTGCTTCATGTGCTTTTTCGGCAGAATCAATAAAAGGTAGCCTTATCTCTCTAAAACGCAGGTCAAACTGGGTTAAAACAGAGTGACCGAAGGTTTCTGCGGTAATTCCCGTGCCGTCTGAGACAAAGAAAACCAATCGTTCGGATTCTTTTGGGGCTGCTATGGATGATTGTGCGGACATGAGTTATTAAAAAAATAATATAAAAAGTATGCTGGTTTGCTTATAAAAACCGAATCTGGCCTGTAAAATGTCGCCTGTTTAGCTTCTTGTGAAGCTGCATTACAGAATAACAAATGCCGACCGTGTTGCGGCATGCTAAATCGAATTCCTAGTAAATAAAACAGAGTAAAAGCCGAATGAATTCTTGCCGTGTCCCAGTCTGGAAGCTAGTGCGCATGCAGCCATGCGTTTGCTCGACTATGGACCGCAGAGCAGAGCTCACACTCTCCACACAGATTTCCCACCATCAAAGAGGTAGTTATGTCCAACGCAGCAAAACCGGGGGTAGCGCAGGCCCCTGATTCAGGGGCGCCTTTTGTCGTCGCCTTTGAAAATCTACGCATGACGGACGTTGAGTCCGTCGGCGGTAAAAACGCATCGCTAGGCGAAATGATTAGCCAACTTGCAGGAGTTGGTGTCCGAGTGCCTGGCGGCTTCGCCACTACGGCAGAGGCATTTCGCGATTTCCTCACCCACACCCAATCGGGTGGTAAGGCATTGGCTGATCGCATTGCCGATCGTTTGGTTGATCTGGATATTGATGATGTTCGCGCTTTAGCCAAGGCGGGTGCTGAAATTCGTCAGTGGATTATTGAGACGCCATTTCAACCTCGTCTGCAACAAGAAATCACAGATTTTTATCATCAACTGGTAAAAGACTCCGCCGCTGAAGTGTCCTTCGCAGTTCGTTCATCTGCTACTGCAGAAGATTTACCTGATGCTTCATTCGCAGGTCAGCAAGAAACTTTCTTAAACGTGGTTGGCATTGAAAATGTACTTGATGCGATGAAGCATGTCTTTGCATCTTTGTATAACGACCGCGCGATTTCTTATCGTGTACACAAAGGTTTCACGCATGCTGAAGTAGCTTTATCAGCCGGTGTGCAGCGCATGGTGCGTTCTGATCTTGGTGCTTCCGGTGTGATGTTCACCATTGACACAGAATCTGGTTTTGCCGATGTAGTGTTCATCACGTCTAGCTACGGCTTAGGTGAAACCGTGGTGCAGGGCGCGGTGAATCCTGATGAATTTTATGTGCACAAGCCTATGCTAGCGCAAGGTAAGTTACCTATCATTCGTCGAAACATCGGATCCAAACTCATCAAGATGGAATTTACCGGTGAAACAAAAGCAGGTCACTCAGTGCGCACGGTTGATGTACCTATTGAACAGCGTAATCGTTATTC
>JAXISQ010000030.1:0-10600 GCA_034680505.1 Noviherbaspirillum sp. | reverse complement strand
TGTCTTCCAGATGATGCTGTTGCAACATACCTATCATCTGTAACACAGCAATCCCACCTGATGATGGTGGGCCCATGCCGCAAATTTTATACACGCGCACAACACTGCATACTGGTTCACGTACTTTTGCGCGATATTGCGCAAGATCTTCCAGACTTAAATCACCGGCACGTTCATGTTCACGCACTGCTGCAACAATGTCATGTGCGATACTGCCTTGATAAAACGCACTCACTCCTTCTGCTGCGACGCGTCGTAATACTTCAGCATAAGCAGGATTTTTTAATCGTGTGCCGACCGGATGTGCAACACCATTCACATAAAAATAAGAACGTGCAGCGTTTTGCTCGAATAAATCTTTGTTATTCGCTATGAGCGTATGTAAGCGTGGTGAAACAGGAAAGCCATCTTCTGCATAGCGAATAGCCGATTCAAATAAACGCGCCCATTTCAATTTGCCGTGTCGTTGATGTGCTAATTCGAGTGCTCGTAATAATCCTGGTGTGCCGACGGCTTTGCCACTATTCACAGCCTGCATAAAAGGCATGGCTTTTCCATCTTGCATGAAGCGATCCGGACTTGCTGCAGCAGGTGCTGTCTCTCTACCATCTAGTGTTTCAATGCGTTGATGTTTTGCATCAAACACCACCATAAATGCACCACCACCTAAGCCTGATGATTGCGGCTCAACTAAACCCAAAACTAATTGCATAGCAATAGCAGCATCAACTGCACTTCCGCCTAGACGCAAAATTTCCCGGCCTGCTTCGGTAGCAAGTGGATTGGCCGCCGCCGCCATGTAATGCTTGGCACGAACGAGCTGCTTAGCTTGATTGCCTGTGGCTCCCTCAGGATGACTATCTGCCGCGACCGTAGCGGCCAGTAGCTGACCAGCCTGCCCTATGAAAAGTAGACATAGGAATAACTTGCGTAAAAAACCGCCTAAAAGCTTAGGAAAATCAGTCATACAGAGCGTAATCTCAGGGGCAAAAATATGCTTTTGGGAAACATCTACGGTATTATGTTGCATAAAGAATAGTACAGTGCGTAAAAGTCACGTGGCGAGTCTTCATTTCAGTCTCCTGCTGTCGATTAATAAGTACTGTACCCGCAGTGAGAGAAGTCATCATGGCAGAAGAAAAACCAGAAGAACAAAACGAAGACGCTAAACCAGCAGAAGGTGAGGCTGCTGCCCCGGCTGCCCCCGCAGTCCCTGCGGATAATCTTCCTCCGCTAGAACCCATCGTTGTTAAGAAAAAGATTGAAGGCGACCACGCTGGCGCGCACGGTGGTGCTTGGAAAATTGCGTTGGCCGACATGATGACGGCCATGATGGCCTTCTTCTTACTCATGTGGCTGTTATCAGCCACCAATGAAGACCAACGTAAAAGTATTGCTGAATATTTCAAACCTAGCTCGCATAGTGCTGTGCAAATGAGTACGGTGGCAGGTACCAGTGGCATCATGGGTGGACAGTCCTTGCTCGATCCTGATGGTATGCCTTACACAGGTCAACGCACCTCTTTTCTGCAACGTGAAACACCACGCTCTGAAGACGGCACCAAGCCCGATACAGGTAGCGCAAATAGCAGTGAAAATAATCGTAATAGCAGCGATTTGTCAGCCGAAGAAAGACAAAAAATTGCGGCTGAAACTGACAAGCAAAACTTTGACAAGCTAGAAAAAGAAGTCAAAGAAAAAATGGCTGAAAACAAAGAGCTCGACAAAATAAAAGATCAAGTGCAATTCATACGTGAGAAAGAAGGATTGCGTATAGAGATTATTGATAAAGCAGATTTTTCAATGTTTGGATTAGGCACCACAGGTATGGCACCTAAGGCACAAGCGCTGATACGTGAAGTCGCAAAATCAGTAGCGAATCTACCTAACAAAGTCGCAGTGCGTGGTCATACTGATAGCCTCGCCTTCGCAGGTTCCGAACGAAATAACTGGTCGCTCTCAGGTGAGCGCGCAGAAGCAACCCGTAGGCTTATGGAATCTGGTGGATTGAGTGAAGATCGATTTGCTCGCATTGAAGGAGTAGCTGATACTGCGCCATTCAATCCTAAAGATCCGGCTGATCCGCGTAACCGACGTATCAGCATCATGTTGATGTATCAAGATCCCAATGCTCAGCAAACTAAACAATAAGATGATTGCCATTTCTAGCGTTTGCATTCGACCATGAAAAATCTTCTCATTGCACCGCTGTTGCTTACTGCTCTGCTTTTGCATGTAGATAGCAGCGCGCAAAATACGCCTGCAAAACCCGCAGCCCCAACACCTGCTGCTGCACCAGCAACCACAGCTGCACCAGCGACGGCGACTCCTACTAATTCGACACCTGCTACGACACCCGCTACTACCCCTACTGCGACAGCACCTAAAGCTGCTGCGCCAGCGACCGCACCTGTTGCTGCAACTCCAGCAGCGGCTCCTGCAACCGCACCAGCTAAGCCTGCTGATCCTAAAGCAACGGAAACCAAAGCTGCTGACGCAAAAGCAACCGACCCTAAATCGGAAGCGAATAAAGATGACAATAGAAAGTCTGATCCTGCTGCAGCTAAAAAGCCTGCTGACGACAAAAAAGGAAAAGATAACAAAAACGCTAAGGGCGGAAAAGATGGTGAAGTAGCTGCAGACACGCCGCCTAAAAAACCTTCTATGAAAACTCCCTGCCCTATCGCAGCATTTCGCATCATAGGTATGGAAACGAGTGACGCAGAAACACGACGTGAAAAAGCACTGAAGTGGTTATCAAAAAATGGACCTGATTGCGCTCCAGAGAAATTAGTCGCGCTAAGAAATAATCGCGCTCAATGGATGGGAGCGGCGGACTCAACAGAAGTAGCGGGTGCTATCGATTTACTTATCGAGTCGATTACCGAAGGTAATCCAGATGGCATTAATCTTTTATATGGCACAGCACCTCCGCCACCTAAACCAGCTGACGATACAAAAGCTCCACCCAAGAAAAAATAAAAAAATCCGCAGTCATTTGAATAATGAGTGCGGATTTTTTATTGCATTGATGATGCTCTAAGAAAAATAATCAAGCATCTCGCATCGTTAAAAATGAAGGAATTTGCGCTTGCATTTGCGCTACAGCCTCTGGCATATCTTCAACCACTGCTTCACGCAATAGTGGAGTTTGTGAAGAGTTACGAATAGCACGGAAACGATCTAACACTGATCCACTAACCTTATGTTGGAACGTAAGTTCTTTTACATTCAGTCTAGGATCTGTTTCTGTCTCAACTAAGTCTTCTACCGAGCGGCAAAACTGTAAGAAATTTTCTTTTGCTTCTGGTCTATCAGTAGCAATCAAATAATCAATGCCGAACAACTCCTCGATTGCAGACATATGCATGATAGGTTCAGCCACTTCGAAGCCTTCATGAAATACTTCGTCATAGCTTGCTTGGAAATTTTTAAGGCTACTGATTCGACTAGGAACAATCGCTAACTTAGGCGGATTGCGCATGCGCGAATTGAAGATATAGGAAAAGCGACTTACAAAATCTAGTGAGCTAAGCAAATCAATTTTTGAGCCCGAGGTAGGTACTAAAACCAAATCAAATTCAAATAAGAATTCTGGTGGCAATACATCAGCCCAGGCCAGATCGCAAATAATGACCTGATTAGATTCAGATGTTTTTCTTAATGCTTCTTTTGCTTCTAGGAGCGCATTGCCTGTACCTTTGGCGTTCGGCAAAGTAAAACTACGACAATCAACACCAATTTGCGGTGCATCGCTTACCCATTGAGTTGCGGTACGTTGATAATCAAAATCTACGAGTGCGGTTTTCTTACCCGCCATGCGAGCAAAATACGCAGCCAGATTCACAGCAATCGAGCTTTTTCCTACTCCGCCTTTACGGCTAGTGATCAGGATTTTTAATGGTGAACGCATTGCATTCCTCTGATTGCCTCAAATCCAGCGATGCTTGTTGATATTAGTATTTTTATAACGAGAGAGAAAAATTAACTCTCTGTAATGGTTTTGATTATAGAGAAGAGTTTTTAATAAATCCAACGATTTACAACTTCTCACAGCCTGAAATGCTGAACTTTTTAAGTAATCTGAATAAAAAAGCGTAACACTGCATAAAAATATAAGCATACGAATACTGTAGCAATCTTTGATTGCATCATTCAGATCAAAGCATTACTAAAATACTAATTTCTCGCGCAAAAAAAAACGCTCTGTGTTATTCGACAAAGCGTCTTTTAAATACATCCGATTATGAAATCGAATGTTAATTTTTTTACATCGCTTATTGCTGCAATACCTGCACACGACGACCATTTAAAGGCTGTACTGGACGTGCATTCATTTTGTAGAGCTTCTTGAATGCAGCTAATTGAGCATAAGAGAGTTCAATCGGAGTTTTCATCACATGCCACTTCACATCTTCACTACATGGTGGCGTCGTCAATGAACCTGTATAACCAAAATAAGTTGGATCAGCCGGAATCAAATCCGCAGGATTAAACACATTCAGCGGTCTGGTCATAGGGTCTTTAGGAGGCAAATTGTCAAAGATAGGCTTAAGCGCTACATTTTCTTTACCTAGCTTAAACAGAATACCGACCACTGCTAACTTGTTATCGCCTGCTTTGTGGACTAAGTGTGCAACCATATGGGATGCCATGCTATCGATTTTTTCTTCACTCGGTGTGTGGAAATGAAATTGAACTAATTTATATTCCAGACCATCGAAACGCGCGCTACCTGAATTTGGCAAATTCACTTGTATGGTGTGGCCGTTGTTGACAATTTCAGCTGGTCCCGGTACATAAGAAAAAATGATAGGACGCAGCCCACCCTTCTCTGCATAACGTGTTTCGATGTTAATAGGTGACTGACGTTTACCTATGGCACAGGTTTTAAATGCAGGCTCCATACTGGCCCAGTTAGCTGGACCATGTTCGCCTTCATATTCCCAGTGTGCGCCGACTGCGAATGCCTGAGAGGCAAACAAAGAAAGGGTCAGTGCTAAAATCAGTTTACGCTTCATGTGCGTCCTCTTTTTATCAATAAAATTCATCAAATAACGTAGTTTTCGCTATCAAATGCTGACTCAGGCAATGCTTATCGGCATAGCCATAGCTGCCTGCGATTTACTTTACGTAATTGTATCCAAATCTGATTATCGTCATCAGTTCTACAATCTTTAATCTGGAAATGAGCGCAATCCTCTTACCCAGCCTGCTTGTAACCAGTGACAGTAATGTGGCGAGAAATACCAAGCTATGAAATGCAGTGCTGAACCTTGCGGGAAAATATCAGAAGTAAAATGATCCATCCAATTACCGCTTGCACTGACTGCGCGTAATAACTTACTTTGTGCCGCAGTACCTTCAAGACCATCCAACATCAATCCCTTAGCCGTTTGCTGTCCTTGAAAACGCACAGCAGCTAATTGAGACTCTGAAGTTCCACTGATGGGACCAGAAAACAAATCATGAATACTGCCCCAGTCACGCCCTTTAAGATGGCGATAAAACTTTTGCAATTCTTTTTCTGCTTGCTCTTCATCTTGCGTGCGAAAACGTAATTGGCCTAATACGTTATCGAAAAAAATACTGGCATCTGTGTGCAGTGACAATACAGTTTCTAAATCATGTATCGCATCGCGTCTATGAAAAAATAATTTACAGCCAGCTAATCGTAAAGCACGGCCATGATTGAGTCTAAAAAGTAATCCCGCAAGTGGATCAAGATCGTAAAGATCGATGCGTTTGAATTGCTGCAACCAAGTTGACGACATCATCCAACCTGCACTACCACCTATGAGTAGCAAATGCGCATGTACTGGACGCGTTTGCGCTAGCCAATCTGCGATACAAGCAATAGTAGATTGCCAGCGCTTTTTTCTTCGTATGAATGCGCGCCCATGCCAGCGTAATCCACCCGTTAGATCAAAGCCCACAAGTCACTTCTAAAATACGGTAAATCGGAGTGTCTGGTGGAACAGGCTCCCATTCTTTGAGCGTGCCCATTTTACTGATTTCATTTCCACGCAACATAGAACCACTATAAAAACCCATATGAATGATGCGTGCTTTTTTTTCTACACAATTTAATTGCATCATCGCTTTTGAAGAACGAAACACATTTTTGTTTGCATCCATCTGAACAAAACGGTAGTCCATCAAGGTCCAAATTTCTCGATAATCACCCTTACGAGTCAAGGTCTGTCGATCAATATAAAAATCACCATTATCGAAATGTCCTACAGAAGTCCATCCTGCATATGCCACATTACAAACCAACAGCAACATTCCTAGCCACGTTTTTTTCAATTGATACACTCCAGCGACAAGGTCATTAATTATTTAGATTCGGGATGGGTAAAGTCATTTACCGACTGCACCACCGGCCAAACCAAAGGCAGCTCCACCTACCACTTTTTCGGTAATTTCTTCTCTAGTTTTGCCCTTACCGCCACAACGCATTTCTAAGTTGGAGGCATCCACTCTATCTACTGTATCCAACCCTGCATTGGCAGCCACCACAGGCAACAATAAACCAGCACTCAAAAATACCAACACGGGCGTTGCTACATTGCTGACTGATTTTGCGCCTTTATGGCTCTCCACCGAGGACAGCGCCTGCTGGCAAGCTTCGCTTTTGTACATAGGATGGTTTGTATCGAGACGAATGGCAGCCAACTCGGACTCGCTAGCGCAGCCAGCCAAGGCAAAGGTGCATAAGGTTACGCAAAGACGAGAAAAATAAGGATTTTTCATTCGAAATAAATTGGTACTTAGGAAGTGCTTTATCTTAATAATTTATGAGAATATTGTACATCAGCAACTTTTTTAGCTAGTCCGTATGCATTTCCCTTCCCTCGCCATCTTGGCGCTGTTGCTTTATTTTGGATTTCTATTTTTTTCATTGATTTATCGTAGTCAGGTCATTACTGGCCCTTGGCTTTTCCTGCTACGAAGCTTTTTCCCGAACTGGCGTTTTTTTCATCGCATGGGTCACGTGCCCACACTGTATGTACGCTATGCCGATGAAAATAAGCAATGGTCGAACTGGCAATCCACCATACCGCGAGCACAACGACAACTTCATCTCTTGTTTCATAATCCAGCTATCAATCTAGCGCTTGCTAATCAAAATTTAGTCGATCATTTATCTGCTGACTTACAAGCTCTCAGTGATGATAAAAATGTTGAAGAACTAGTGACTTATCAATTAATCATGCGTCTTGCACGCGATTATTTGCAACAACACGCCACAGCCATCAACAAGCAACAGTATCAATTCCAACTGCGGTTAATGGCGCCGCCGCCCGCTAAAAATGAAGATGCTGCAGTACTCACTTCCCCTGCTATCGCTTGGTGAGCCCATGCATAATCTTTTTTTCGCAATGCGTGCAGTTGAATGTTTGTGTGCACTGAGCTTATTAATACAAACCTTAGAATTTTTTCGATTACAACCAGCCCTAAAAGAAACTGGTATTTGGAGTTGGAGTAAGCAACGCCAAGAGCTATCGCATAGCCCTGTATGGATGCAAAAGCTTGCAGATTTTTTATATCAAGAGCATCACCATTATTTACATCTCATCCTACGCGCTGTTACAGCTTTCACACTGTTTTTTGGTATTAGTCTTGTAAGTAGTGTATTTTTATTTTTTAGCACTATCATTATTTTGATACGCTGGCGAGGCGCATTTAATGGTGGCAGTGATTTCATGACTTTAGTTGTAATAACAGGTCTACTCATCACGCAAGTGTGCATACCTATATTCGGTGCGCCTATGGCTTATCGCGCAGGATGTTGGTTCATCACCATACAAGCAATTTCTTCTTATTTTATTTCTGGCTCCGTTAAACTTTTTGATGCAAATTGGCGCAATGGACGTGCACTATCTTTTTTTATTAACGGCGCGATTTTTGGACCGCTGAAAGAAAATAGTATTTATAAAAAACCCTGGTTTGCTATAGCGAGCTGTTGGTCTTTTATTCTTTGGGAATGCACATTTCCATTCGCACTAATTGGCCCACTGTGGGCAGTGGTGTGGTGTAGTGTTGCAGCCTTATTTCATTTCCTTGTGTTTTGGCATTTTGGTTTGAATCGATTTTTCTGGGCTTGGCTATGCACCTTCCCTGCCATTATTTACTGTTCAACAGAGCTACGAATTTTTTAGTAAAGGTATGCCTAATACAATCAGCGCACATCGCCTACTAAATTTCAAACAGGGATAAAGAATTTTCGCTAATACGGAGTGTTTAAAAATCCAATAATTTAGGCGATTAAACATATCACTACTAGAACTGTGTAATGCAAGTACATGGATTGCATCAGCGCCTGCATAAACTTGCTGATTGATAACCACTACCATACCTTCATCAAAATCATAGCCAGCTTGAATGTATGTATTTAGCCTGTCGTCTTCATGTCGTGCATTCAGATACGTAATCTGATCAACTGCGCGCTGTAAACGTAAGTGGGAAATATAACTAGAACAGAACGGACAAGCGCCGTCGTAGATGATGAGCATGAATCAGATCCGAAATCTTTTTGCGCTATAGCGCTGATGACAACTTCGGATCCAATCCCACACTCGAAATGAACTAAAATTACTTGCCGCGTAATCCGTCAAACACTTCAGCAAATGAAGGCTGATTGTGATGACTAATACAAGCACGTGCTGCTTCAATCACTAAAGGAATAGGATTACCTTTTAAAGTACCCACAATCATTTCTTTAATGACTTTGAAAACTTGACCTTCTTCGTCAATGATTTGACCTAAACGGTTAGCCATAGGGTCAAACACACCATACGCCACGAAAACCCCCAAGAAGGTACCAACCAGCGCACCACCAATCAGACCACCCAGAACAGGTGGCGGTTGATCAATCGCGCCCATGGTCTTCACCACACCAAGAACACAAGCAACAATACCCAGCGCTGGCAACGCACCCGCAATTGAAGCTAAGGTACCTTGTGTTTTCAGCTCATCGTGATGATGGGTTTTGATTGCGTTATCTAATACATCGCCTACTGCATCAGCATCCAAATTACCCTGTGCAATCACCACTAAACGCAAGGTGTCACAAATCATACCGACAATAGCGTGGTCTTTTGCAAGCTTAGGATATTCACCAAAGATACCGCTGGAATCAGGATTTTCAACGTGCGCTTCTAACGCAACCGCACCTTCTTTTTTCATCACGGCCAATAACTTACCGACCAAGAGAATCAAATCGAGATAATCCTGAGGCTTCCATTTAGGACCAGAGATACATTTCGCCATACCCCCGACGGCACCCTTAAAAATGCCTATACTATTGCCAATCAGCTGCGCACCAATCGCTGAACCCACAATAATAAAACCTTCAACCGGAGCCGCTTTAATAATCGGCGCCATTTTGCCGCCGGCCATAATAAAGCCACCGAAAACACAGCCAAAAACAACGGCTAATCCAACGAAAAAAAGCATTTGCCTCTCCTTGAGCACTGACACTCAGTGTTGTGGATGGGATTCATTACCCACCAAATCAACTTGTATATCGACACCAATCTTAGAATTTCAAGCTAAGACTGACGTACTGTATTGCAATTGTGAAACAAAGTGGAAGTTTTTTCTATAGTGAAGACAATAGCGGCAGTTAATTAATAAGCAATTAAATATTTTATTAATAATTATTTATTTAAATGCTAACTAAATAAACACCACACACCCACGCAATGACCCGTTGTTAATTGAATAAATAAATCAAATAACGCGCCTATCAACATGAATGGCAAAGCAAGATAAAGAAATATAAGAAACCAGCCTGCACTGGTTAATCTAGGCTTATCAATATCATGGCCCAATACTTTGACAATGGGAGTGGCTTTAAAAAACCGTTGCAACATTTCTCTACCCTTTAAAATGATGCACAGATTATAGCTTTGCAAACTATGAATTCATGCTACTAGAGGCATGAATTCTCAACTCAATTGCTGAGTTATGCTTTTATTCACGAATGATTTTTAAATTTTGAACGCAATGCACATACGCTGGAATGTAATCCAACAGTCGGAATGGGAACAATTGCAAGCACCGCACATCACAGCGCTGCAACAAGACTGGGCTTATGGCGCAAGTTTTCAGGCTATGGGGCTAGATTGTCTTCGTGCAGAAGTCATTCAACAAGGTAAAACAGTCGCACTAGCGCAGCTTATTTGCCGTCGCTATGCTGGCATATTAGGAATAGCACTGTGTACCCGTGGACCAGTGTGGTGTGCATCATTATCACCAGAAGAACAACAAGAAATTTATAAAGAACTAAAACGCAGTATTCCTTTACGCAGGCCACGCTGGTTACTATTTTCTCCAACGTCAACAGATGCACATGATCCTAGTTTGGCTTCATTAACACGTGTCATGACTGGGTACTCCACCGTGCTCGTCGATCTCACACAATCAGCCCAAGAATTACGCGCAGCATGTGAAGGACGCTGGCGTAATCGTCTCGTTGCAGCAGAACGTGAAAAAATCATAGTGGTGCGTGCAGCAAATACCAGTCAAGACATGCAGTGGTTATTTGAAGCAGAACAAGCTCAACGTGTTGAGAAAAATTTTCACGGTTTAC
>JAXISQ010000029.1:0-10819 GCA_034680505.1 Noviherbaspirillum sp. | reverse complement strand
TTGACCGGTGTTCTTATCAGCGACCGCCATGGTAGTTGTCATGGGCGCGATTTCATCTTGGAATTTACCTGCTGCTTGTGCTGCAGAGGCGCGCTGCTGACTTTGAGTACCGTATTGATCCTGACGTTCACGTGAAATGTTGTAACGCTTAGCCACAGTTTCTGCGGTTTGCAACATAGGCCAGTAAATTTCCGGCTTGTGATCTTTTAACCATGCATCACTAATCATATGCATATTCATTTCATTTTGAACGCATGAAATCGATTCCACACCACCTGCTGCATAGATATCACCCTCGCCTGCAATCACGCGTTGCGCAGCAGTAGCGATTGTTTGTAGACCAGAAGAACAAAAACGATTAATCGTCATACCACCAGTGGTCACTGGGCAACCGGCACGTAAAGCAATTTGACGCGCAATGTTCATACCGGTAGCACCTTCAGGATTAGCGCAACCTATGATGACGTCTTCCACCGCACCTGCTTCTATACCTGCACGTTGAATAGCAGCTTGCAAAGCGTGACCACCTAAAGATGCGCCATGCGTCATATTAAAAGCACCTTTCCAAGATTTAGCTAAGGGGGTGCGAGCGGTAGAAACAATGACTGCATCGGTCATGAAGATCTCCTGATGAAAAACTAAATAGAGGAATGGATTAGGGCCATACTTTACTGCTGGTTCGCTTTTGGCTAGTTTCTTTATAAGCGTTGTGTGCCAAAAATTGCCGACGAGAATAGCATATTTACCCGCACGATCGTTCGCAAAATATAGGCCGCGCTGTAAGTTTCTGTAAGTTCCAAGAAAGGAACGCGTAAGTTACACTGCCTACACTCTGCGCTATTGAGGCAAGGAGCGTTTGCCCAATACAAACTTATTAAAATATTAAGGAGATATTATGGCCACAGCTGAGGCTCCGGTGCATGTCATTACGCCGGAAGAACGCAAGGTTATCTTTGCGTCGTCCCTAGGTACCGTATTTGAATGGTACGACTTCTACTTATATGGCTCACTTGCCGCCATTATTGCGAAGCAGTTCTTCGCAGGCACTGATCCTAATACTGCATTTATTTTTGCTCTGCTAGCTTTTGCTGCTGGTTTCTTGGTACGTCCTTTCGGCGCAATCGTATTTGGTCGTTTAGGCGACATGGTGGGTCGTAAGTACACCTTCTTAGTCACCATTCTGCTGATGGGTGGCTCAACATTTATCGTAGGGCTATTACCTACCTATGCCAGCATAGGTATAGCAGCGCCTATCACCCTGATCGTTCTACGTATTTTGCAGGGCTTAGCTCTCGGTGGTGAATATGGTGGTGCGGCGACTTATGTTGCTGAGCATGCGCCAGATCACAAGCGTGGTGCTTTCACAGCATGGATACAAACCACAGCAACCTTAGGTCTGTTCTTGTCTTTGATGGTGATCTTAGGCACCCGTACTGCAATCGGTGAAGAAGCCTTTGCTGACTGGGGCTGGCGTATTCCGTTCTTGGTCTCGATTTTCTTATTAGGTATTTCAGTTTGGATTCGTTTATCTATGAATGAATCGCCTGCTTTCCAACGTATGAAAGACGAAGGCAAGGTTTCTAAAGCACCGTTATCCGAAGCATTCGGTAAATGGAAAAACTTGAAGATTGTGATCCTAGCTTTAGTTGGCCTCACAGCAGGTCAAGCTGTCGTTTGGTACACCGGTCAGTTCTACGCCCTGTTCTTCTTGACGCAAACATTGAAAGTAGACGGACCAACTGCAAATATTTTGATCGCAGTTTCTCTGCTGATCGGTACGCCATTCTTTATTATTTTTGGCTCACTGTCGGACAGAATTGGTCGTAAGAACATCATCATGGCGGGCTGTCTGTTAGCAGCTGCAACCTACTTCCCTATCTTTAAGGCATTGACGCACTACGCCAATCCAGCTTTGGAAGCAGCGCAAATGAACGCACCAGTTACCGTTGTAGCTGATCCTAAAGAATGTCAATTCCAGTTTAACCCTACTGGTACCAAGAAATTTACTTCTTCATGTGACATCGCTAAAGCCAAGTTGGCTTCTATGTCGGTTAACTATAAAAACGAAGAAGCACCAGCAGGTACACCTGCAGTGATTAAAGTAGGTGACACGGTTCTGGAATCTTATAGTTCTGCAGGCTTACCGAAAGATGAAGCTAAAGCGAAAGAAGATGAATTTACTGGCAAACTCAAAGAGTTGATAAAAACAGCAGGTTATCCACCTAAAGCTGACCCTGCCATGATCAACAAACCTATGGTCTTGTTGTTGTTATTTATTTTGGTGATCTATGTAACGATGGTTTACGGCCCGATCGCAGCGATGCTAGTTGAGATGTTCCCAACCCGCATACGCTATACATCGATGTCACTGCCATATCACATAGGTAATGGCTGGTTTGGTGGCTTGCTACCAACCACAGCGTTTGCGTTGGTTGCATTCAAAGGCGATATTTATTATGGCCTCTGGTATCCCATCATCATTGCGCTGGTCACTGCAGTTGTTGGTATCTTATTTGTTAAAGAAACCAAAGATAACGATATTTACGCATCAGATTAATCATTGCGTTTTTTTGTATCACGTAAAACCGCCAGTTCGCTGGCGGTTTTTTTTCGTCCATATTTTTTGCTGTAGTGATTCGTAAAATCCAAATCAAATATTCTGATATCTATCGATATGTAGAGTCACTTAAATCAACTATAAAGATTGCCTAGCATCAATAAAATCTTTTTGTTGTCCATAGAAAACACTCAGACTACTTTCTAAAATTACTGCTTTTAGTCCATAGCCTACAAATCTATTAACGCAAAACAAAATTTGATGCGTTGTTAATGGCATACAAAAATGCAAATTCATATGACGCATGACAAAGCTATGATTTTTTTAATCAACAAAATGACTATCGGAATGGAACCAATTTGATTAGATTCGGTATTTGTATGAATGATTAATATTGAAAAAAAATTTCCTAATTTTAATTACTTAATTTCACATAAAAGTTATTTTTGAGAAACTTTATTCATTATCCATTGAAACTATTTATCTAAAAATTATTCGGCCCACAGGAGACCATATGGATATTGAATGGCTAGAAGACTTTCTTGTTCTCTCAGAATTATCTAGCTTCACTCGGGCAGCGCAGAGTCGTAATGTCACGCAATCAGCTTTTAGCCGTCGCATACGATCGCTAGAGGAATGGGTAGGCATACCTTTAATTGATCGCGATACCGTACCTCCCAGACTCACTATGGCCGGATATTTATTTCGCGACACAGCAAGAGAAATGGTAAAGCAATTACATGAAACACGAATGGCATTAGGTCATCGCAATTATGCATTTTCAGGGACTAAATTTTTTGTTTCACATACTCTAGCTGCACATTTTTTCTCAGACTGGATATTGAAACTCAATAACCGTGTCAATGGCCTGAAATTTGAATTAATCACAGGCGAAACCTACGAGGGCATACTCAGCTTATCAAATGCGCGCTGTGATTTACTCATGATTTATTCTAGCCCTCTTGCTCCTATGACCTTAGAAGACAAAGCCTTTCCTTCTATTTTTTTAGGAAGCGATCGTTTGGTTCCTGTCGTGGCACCAACTGAATCGGGTGAATTGCGTTTTCCTTTGTTGGACGCAAAAACTCGCAATCTTCCTGTATTGAGCTATCCACCAGATACATTCTTTGGAAGACTTTGTAATGGCATCGTGCGATTTACCAGTAGTCATCCTCAATTCAATGTAATTGCGCAAAGCTCTTCATCACGTGTTTTACATGCCCTTGCATTGAATGGCATAGGCATTGCGTGGCTACCTGAGCGCACTGTGAAAGCAGACATTCAAGCGAATCGACTCATGTATGCAGGCAGTGAAGCATGGGCCTGTCATCTAGAGATCAGGGTATACACATCGGGAGAACGTGCTCGACAACTCAAGCCTAATCTTTGGCAAAACATTAAAGGCTTACAGGAAAGCAGTGCTTTAGTCGCGTAATAACGAATCGCATGACTTATCTCATCATCATGGTGTAACGCATTATGAGTCGAATGGGCGACTGATCTCAACAGGAATTTAAACGAACGGGGGCTTCGTATGCGAATCACACTGAAGATTAAAGGACGTCGTCTATTTGAACGTCTCACCAAAGAAATGGCGGCACAACAATCTATATTTCCAAGAAAAATATTTGATCAGCGTATTGATTGGCAATTAGTAGCGCTAGGTGAAAATCTACAAGTCCAAGATATTGCCAATCGTGAGGTAGGAAGATCTATCGTGCTCATCGATACACCCGATATCAGCATCATTAATCATCTTAAAAAATTAGAGCAAAGAGAATTTTTGTTCATGCAGACCTCACCTGCTTTTCCATATGGTATTGCACCCATAGTGCTAATTTTTCATGCGGAAGCACCTAGCTTACAACTGGTTGATTTACCACAGATAGTGTCAGATTGGATGATGGAACCCTTAAACATATCGGATCTTGTTTCGCGATTATTTACCAGTTTAAGAAGAAGCAAAAGCACAGAATCAGAAACACCCTCTAGCATTCTGACTTTGATTTCTGATACAAGAACGCTGTGTTTTGGAAAAAGAAAAATTGATCTCACACCAACTGAACTTGTGATTGCTGAAATGTTTTTAAGGAATTTTGGTAGTGTGATTAGTCTTGAAGATATTGCCCTACTGTTTAAAATTACTGGCCGATCTCAAGATGGAAGAAATATTCGAGTCACCATGTTTCAGCTACGCTTTAAAATTGAAACACTTACCAGTAATGAATTTAGTCTCATTAATATTTATAAAGAAGGATACGCGCTAAGGCAACGTAAAAATTATCCTAAAGGTCGGCCGTTGAATAATTTTGAAGTTCAACAAGAACAAGCACAATACACGGCAAACTTTCATTAGCAGGCGCATGATCAGCGCTCATCTCGCAATAAACTGAAAATCCGAATAACCTGTTCGCTGTCTGGGTTATTCACCGCGAACTAGGAATGCTATAAAATCTTATGCAAGATTAAATTTTTACACCGCTTTACTTGCGGTTTAATTAATTTATTTACGCTTACAAGCAATCCGAATAAACCGATTTTCAGAGGCATTCATGTTAGAAGTTCGCAAAGCAGATGACAGAGGTATCGCTAATTTTGGCTGGCTAGATTCCCGCCACACCTTTTCTTTTGGCCACTATCATGATCCTAGTCATATGGGATTTGGTCCTTTATTGGTGATTAATGAAGATAAAGTCACACCAGCGAAAGGCTTTGGCACACACGGCCACCGTGACATGGAAATCATTTCCTATGTGCTGGATGGTGAGTTAGCTCACAAAGACAGCATGGGCAATGGATCGGTATTGCGCTATGGTGATGTTCAACGCATGAGTGCGGGTACGGGTGTCATGCATAGTGAATTTAATCACTCGTCTGATAAACCGGTACATTTTCTGCAAATCTGGATACAGCCATCCGTACAGGGTATACCACCTAGTTACGAAGAAAAGCATTTCGATACATCTTCTAAAGCAGGCAAGCTGCGCTTGATTGCATCGCCGGATGGTGATCAAGGCTCGGTAACCATACATCAAGATGCCAAGCTATATGCATCGATACTTCAACAATCACAAGAAATCACACACACTCTGGCAGAAGGCCGTTCTGCCTATTTGCATCTCATTAAAGGAAAAGTCACGGTGAATGGTACGCACTTGCATACCGGTGACGCACTTAAAATTCAAGCTGAAACACAGATCACGATTAATGAGGCTGAAGACGCAGAGTTACTTTTATTCGATCTGCCTTAATTTCACTCTTTACTCAACTCTGACGACTGCGTCGATTCCAGTCTAATTGGATGTCACGCCTTGATTGCGGCATAATTCGTTTTTAGTTAAAAATCTGGTGACTTTCTTTGCTAGCCCGCCTTGCTCAGCTAGCTTCTTGACTGTCTGTTTAACCAGATACACAGACGATTGCTAGGCTTTCCATCATGTCTTTACCAAATAGCGCATCTACCATGAATTATGTAGCGAGCTGCGCTCTTCCCACTCCTTGGGCTACTTTTGAGCTGCATGCCTTCCTCGATAGTGAAAGTGGCAAAGAACATCTCGCATTAACCCTCGGTGATTTAAGCGGCGAACTTCCCGTGTTGGCGCGCTTGCACTCGGAATGTCTCACAGGAGATGCTCTTTTTAGTCAACGCTGCGATTGTGGTGCACAACTTGAAGGTGCATTAAAAAAAATTGCAGCTGAAGGTCGCGGCATCTTGCTGTATTTAAGACAAGAAGGACGTGGCATAGGCTTGTTAAATAAAATCCGTGCTTATAAATTACAAGAGCAAGGAGCTGATACCGTAGAAGCAAATCATCAACTGGGTTTCGCTGATGATCAACGTGACTATGCAATCTGTGCGCCTATGTTTGCACATTTCGGTGTACATAAATTGAAGCTCATGACGAACAATCCCCGCAAAATAGAAGCACTCGCTAAGTTAGGCATACAAGCTGAACGTGTAGAACTAGTCATGCCATCTACAGGCTTTAATGCACACTATCTGAACACCAAGGCAAAAAAATTAGGTCATCTTTTTTGATCTCTCATCCGATTTTTCATTAACAAACTATCACTGCCTCGTATGCTCAAGCAAACACAGTGACTTTTTCTATCTAAGTAAATACACCTATGACTGCTCCTCTACTTTTTTCTCCTTTAAAAATTGGTACTCATACACTGGCAAATCGCATCATGATTTCCCCTATGTGCCAATACTCAGCTGAGAATGGCAATGCCACCGACTGGCATTTGACGCACTTAAGTTCATTGGCAATTTCTGGAGCAGGATTACTCTTTGTAGAAGCAACCTCTGTTAATCCAGAAGGTCGCATCACAGCCGGTTGCCTGACTTTATGTAATGACGAGAATCAGGCCGCTTTAAAGAAAGTGGTAGACACAATACGAGCACTCTCCCCTATCAAACTCGCCATACAACTTGGCCACGCTGGTCGTAAAGCCTCTAGTCAACGCCCATGGGAAGGCGGCGCTTTAATGCCTGTGAATCAAGGAGGTTGGCAAACATTCGGACCCTCTGCGGTTCCGCATATGCCAGAAGAAGCACCGCCTTTGGCAATGACAGCAAAAGACATAGAACAAGTCATAGCGGATTATGTTGCTACCACCAAGCGTGCTAAAGCTTTAGGATTTGATGTGATTGAGGTGCACATGGCACATGGTTATTTACTGCATGAATTCTTGTCTCCACTTGCAAACCATCGCACTGATGAATTTGGCGGCTCGCTAGAAAATCGCATGCGCCTGCCCTTACAAATTTTCCAAGCAGTGAAAGAGGCAGCGGGCAAAGACATCGCTGTCGGCGCTAGGCTCTCTGCTACCGACTGGGTAGAAGGTGGTTGGGATCTTGACCAAAGTATTGCGCTATCCCAGCGTTTACAAGAACTAGGAGCAGATTTCCTCGATATTTCATCCGCCGGTGTCTCGCCACAGCAGAAAATTGCCATCGGACCTGGTTATCAAGTGCCCTTTGCTGAGGCGATTAAAAAGACCGTGACGATTCCAGTAATGGCGGTCGGCATGATTACAGAAGGTCAGCAAGCGGAAGAAATTTTGCAAAAAAAGCAAGCCGATATCATCGCAGTAGCTCGTGGATTTCTCAACGACCCACGCTGGCCATGGCGCGCTGCTGGTGCATTAGGCGGCACAATCACAGCACCGCAACAGTTTTATCGCTGCTTACCATCGGGTTCACCTAAAATTTTTGGCGATGTATTCACTGCGCAGCGCTAAATTTGTAGGCGAAGTCCGTCTACTTTTCTAAAGCAAGCAAAAATTTTTCAAAACAAGACTAAGAATTTTCACCGGCAAGACGTGAAAACCTTGATCAGTCGCAGGTGAAACGCATGGACAAGGTTTCCCTGCTTCAATATGATGCTAGGCTACGCCGCGTTCGGTTTTTGGGGGAGATATCATTATGTGGTCACAAGTTTATGACCCGTTTAACAACGTCTTATTGTCAACATTGGCAGCTGCAATTCCTGTAGTTGTCATGCTTGCTGCACTGGCTTTTTTCCATATCAAAGCACACATTGCTGCCTTAATGGGTTTGGTTTCTGCTTTGGTCGTAGCAATCTGGGGTTTCACCATGCCAGCCGATGCTGCTGTTGCATCAGCCTTATACGGTGCTTGCTATGGTTTATTTCCGATCGGCTGGATCATTCTGAATGTGATCTTCCTCTATCAGTTAACTGATCGCAAAGGACAATTCAAAGTCTTGCGTGAAAGCATAGCGGGCATTAGTGGTGATCGCCGTCTGCAATTACTCCTGATTGCCTTTTCTTTCGGAGCTTTCTTTGAAGGTGCAGGCGGATTTGGTACACCAGTCGCCGTTACAGGCGCCATGCTCATAGGACTGGGCTTTGCACCACTGGCTGCCTCGGGCTTATCCCTGATTGCCAACACCGCTCCCGTAGCTTATGGCGCCTTAGGTACACCGATTATTGCTCTGGCAGCCGTGACCGGCTTAGACATGCTAGAGCTCTCCGGTATGGTTGGTCGCCAGTTACCAATTTTCTCGCTTATCGTACCGTTCTGGTTGGTATGGGCGTTCTGTGGTTGGCGTCGTATGTTGGAAATCTGGCCAGCTGTGTTGGTAGCAGGCGCTGCTTTCGCCATTCCTCAGTATTTCATCTCTAACTTCCATGGCCCTTGGCTAGTGGACGTAGGCGCTGCGATTATTTCTATGGTGTGCTTAACTTTATTCTTAAAAGTTTGGCATCCAAAAACCATCATGACTTCAGCCTCTGGAAAGTCAGATGAAGAAGGCAATGCTGAACCACTGCGTGAAAAACATACTTACACCAACGCAGAAGTGATGCGTGCATGGACACCTTGGTTAATCTTGTCCGTGATTGTGCTGATTTGGGGTATCCCAGAATGGAAGAAATTTTTAGATAGTGTCTCTATCTTCAAATTTGAATGGTCGCATTTACATAAAGTTGTGCAAAAAATGCCACCTGTTTCTGCTGAAGCCAAAGTTGAAGAAGCAATCTTCAAACTCAATTGGTTATCCGCTACAGGCACCGGTATTTTCATTGCCTCTATCGCATCTGCCGTTTTAATGGGCTACAAAGTTCGTGAAATGTTGGCGGTGTATTGGGACACTTTAAAACTGTTGAAATATTCTTTGATAACCATTGCTGCTATGTTGGCCTTAGGTTACGCAACCCGCTATTCAGGTGTGGATTCCACACTCGGTCTAGCGTTTGCAAATACCGGCGTGCTCTATCCATTCTTTGGTACCTTGCTAGGTTGGTTAGGTGTTGCACTCACAGGCTCGGACACTGCATCGAATGTCTTGTTTGGTGGTTTGCAAAAAACCTCAGCAGAGCAACTGGGTTTAAGTCCTGTGTTGATGGCTGCAGCTAATTCATCTGGTGGTGTGATGGGTAAAATGATTGATGCACAATCTATCGTTGTCGCATCGACCGCAACCAAATGGTATGGGCATGAAGGTGACATTCTGCGTTACGTCTTCTTCCACTCGATTGCCTTAGCTTGCTTAGTTGGCTTACTCGTCAGCTTACAAGCTTATGTCCATCCTTTCACCTTGATGGTGAAATAAAAAGCTATAAATTTTCACCACATGTGAATAATGGTGAATCAATTAACCGTGTAGTGCCGCAAGGCCTACACGGTTTTTTTATGTTTGAATATTTTTGCAATCTGATTTTTTATTAGCAAGAAAAAAATTGCATCGAATCTATTCTCTTGAGAAAGCACAAGCAAACAGTAAAACTATTTGCCAATACTAGCCTGCCAAGTCAAAGATGATGTGCTGTCCGTCATTTATGTTCAGATAGTACTGTTGATTTATTTTATTTTTGCTGACTTCTCGGAGGAATCACTATGCAAATCAATCAAGAAGGACGTGGTCGAGGTCGCTATCTTGTTACTTGCAAAGATAGCGATGTCTTAGTTGAATTTATTGAGCAATCTAGTGACGATGCATCATTAAGTTTATTAGACACTATGGGGCCCATAGAAAATCCTCACACTGCCTTATTCGACATGCCGCATGAAACAGCGGCTTCATTATCCCGTGAGTTCAAACATCAAGGTGATTTAAAAATTGAACCCGATCTTCCAGCAAAAGTATTTAGTGGCTGGAAACAATAAAACATTAATCAACAAGATTCATTGCGAGGGACCGTATGGAACAACATCTGCAGCATGGACTCTCCTCGCAGGAGACGTATGACCCTAGTCATCTACTGGACACCTTGCGAGAACGCATGCAATTGAAAAATGATGCAGCACTTTCAAGGTTATTAGAAGTCGCACCACCCGTAATTAGTAAAATTCGGCATCGTGCATTACCAGTAGGTGCATCACTATTGATCCGCATGCACGAGGTTACTCAGATGAGTATCCGCGAGTTACGTGCATTAATGGGAGACAGAAGAAAAAATTATCGTTTTTCAGATGCACAAGGAAAACCTAAGCAAACCTAAGCAAGAATAAACGTTCATGGAGTAAATAACCACCTCTCAGGTGGTTATTTATTTTTTTAAAAAACAACTAAATCACGCATGCTTTCGCCAGCATCTAATTTATCAAAGCCGCGATTAATATCATCTAACTTTAAGCGCTCACCCATTAATTTATTAATCGGTAATTTGCCAGCTAAATACAAACCTATGTAACGCGGCACATCACGTGAAGGCACACACGAACCAATGTAGCTACCTTTAATCGTGCGTTCTTCTGCAACTAAACTCACTTGCTGCAATGGCCAATTATGTT